>CAYTUB010000016.1:0-42437 GCA_964441145.1 uncultured Acidimicrobiales bacterium | reverse complement strand
CTTGTCGAACAACTCAGGATTGGGCGCTTCGCTCATCCGAGCAAGGGTAGCCACCCAGACCCAGCACCGGTGCTTTGCTCATGCGGTTTCCGTCGTCGTCCGATGGGTTTCTGACCGTGAGATCCGCAGCGTTTTCAACTACTCTCCCGCCGTGTTTCGAAATCAACCTTTGGCCGTGCTCGTACTGGTCCTTATTTCCTTGGTCGCAGCGAGCTGTGGCACCGATGCAGTCGAGAGCACGAACGCTCCCGCCTCCGAACCCACGACCGCAGCTCCCGAGCCTCTTGAGACAACCTCGACAACCGAACCTCAGGCGACCACCGCCGCCCCCACCACAACGTCAGCGCCGGATTCGACCACGCTTGTCGAGACAACGACGAGTACAGCGGCAACTCCCAGCGAGCCGAGCGGCGATGCCATATTTACGTCCTATGAGTTCCCCTCGGGACTTGTCGACGGACGTCCCACGCAGGTCCAAGGGCTGCTCGGGGTACCCGAGGGGCCGGGGCCCTTTCCGCTCGCGATCGTGATGCACGGCTCCCATCCCCCATGCGTCGATGACTTCATCCCGGAAACCTTCTCCGACACCATCGTCACCGAGACCGTCGAGTACCTGTGCGGCTCGGACTTCCCCCAATACATTCGCCACGACATCGGTCTCGGACACATCGTCACCGCCCTCAACGACGTGGGCATCGCCGCCGTTTCGATCGATGTCGACAGCGCGTATGTGTGGTGGGGCGGCGAACCGTTCGAATTCGGAACCGTCGAAGCGCTCGTCAACACTCACTTGGGCGTCGTTGGCCGCCTCAATGATGGCGAAGACCTCGGACTAGGCATCGACTCACTCGCTGGGCGCATGGACCTCAACCAGATCGCACTCATCGGGCACAGCCGGTCGGGCGGCCACATCGCCTCGATGCTCGACACCGCTCAGGGTCTCTCCTTTGAGCCGGCCGCTGCAGTGCTGATCGAACCCGACGTCGGAGCCCCTGTGGCGGACCTCCTCGACGTTCCCCTGTTGCTCATCCGCGGCGAATGCGACGAAGACGTCGGCCCAGAGGCTGGGCGAGACTTCCTGTTGGAGTTCGCCTCGCCGGATCGCTCGTCGCGGGTAACCGATCTCAGCATCACCGCAGCCGGACACCGCAGTATCAACACCGGACTCAACGGGTCCGCCTGCCCCGAGCGCGGCGACCGCGTGGCCATTCAAACCCAAGTCGCCGTCGCCGTTTCGAGCTTCATCACCACCCAAGGCGAGGAGGTCGTGGTCCTCGACGGTGTTGGAACAACCGTGGACGCCCTGGTCGGTTTGGAACCAACGATCGTGCCGAGCAGCGACCCGGTCGATTTTGATCCCCAGTCGGTTCCCTTCACCACATCAGCGGTCGAGTTATTGCCGCCGATACCTGAGGGCGCCGACTTCTCGGACGCGCTCGACGAGAACTTCTAATTTTCGCCGCACGGCGAGATCCGGCCGCCGCTCACAACATCGCGCCTGACACAGGCTTGGCTCAAGCCTGTTCGAGCACGGTGCTGGAGCGGAGGCGTCGTTCGAGGTTGTGCTCCAGCAGCCGTTGCGCGAGCACATCGAACTCGCGAGTCGCCGGCGACGCTGGTTGGTTTAGAACCGCACCGAGCTGCCCACCCAGCGCAAGGTACAACAGCGCCGCAGCGTCAACGCTGAGCGGCGGTCCGAGACGACAGGTCCCACACGAGGTGCCTCCGTCGGCCACGGAGAAGTGCGTGAGGTCGGTGGTCGCAGCACAACCGACACAGACATCGACCGAGGGAGACAGACCCTCCATCGACAGCAGCTTCATAAAGAAACCTGCAACAACAAGATGACTCTCGGACTCTGTCACCGTGTGCAGGGCACGAGCGAGCATGGTGTACAACGCCGAGTTTGGTTCTCGGTCTTGAGCCACGACCTCGACGGCTTCGAGCATCGACGACGCCCGAGCAAACAGTTCCAGGTCCTCTCGCAGCAAAGGAAACCGGTCGATGCTCTCGACCTGAGTCAACGTGTCGAGGTCACCTCTGCCTCGATACAGCTGTACCTGTAGGTGATTGGTTGGCTCGACGCGAGACCCAAACCGGCTGCGTGTCTTGCGCACGCCCTTGGCGACACAGCGGATCTTGCCGTTGCTTTGCGTCATGAGCGAGACAATGCGATCTGATTCACCGAGCTTCCATGAACGCAGCACGACTGCGTTATCTCGATACAACCCGGTGCTCATCGCGCCGATCTTAGGCGATCACGCCACCGTACCTGCGGGTGCGATCGTGATAGTCCTGGGCAGCCTGGGCCATGTCTTCACGGGTGAAGTCCGGCCACAACGTGTCGGTGAACCACATTTCGGCATACGCCAGCTCCCACAGCAGGAAGTTCGAGGTTCGGTACTCCCCCGATGTTCGGATCATCAGATCGACGTCAGGCATCTGCGGATCGTAGAGATGACGGGAAATCATCTTCTCGTTGATCTTGTCCGCGCTCACTCCGGACTTGATGAGGCTCTTGACCGCGTCAGCGATCTCTGCGCGGCCGCCGTAGTTGAAGGCAATAGTGAAGATCAGTCGGCGATTGTTCTTGGTGAGTTCGCTCGCCTCGTTCATCCGTTTGGTCAACCGCTTGGGCACTCGCCAATCGTTACGGCCAACAAAGCGGATCTGCACTCCCTTTTCATGGAGTTCTTGTTGGCGACGAAGCAAGATGTCTTCGTTGAAGTTGATGAGAAACTTGACCTCGTCAGGTGGTCGTTTCCAGTTCTCCGTGCTGAACGCGTACACGGTCAGCCATTCGACCCCGAGTTCGAGTGCTCCTTCGACAGCCTCAAAGAGGGCATGTTCGCCCATCTTGTGGCCTTCAATGCGCGGCAGACCTCGGGCCTGAGCCCACCGCCCGTTTCCGTCCATCACGCAAGCAATATGTCGCGGCGCTGCCATCTGATCATTTGCACTCACGAAGGGAAAGTTACCCCTACTGGGGCCACAATCGGGGTGATTGACATATTCTCTTTATCCCGGAAGCCTCCTGCGACGAAATACCACCCGAACAAGTGCCCGAAGTTGTCGCAATAGGCACCTAGAGTGCGAAGCCATGGGTTTGAGCGAGCGATCAGCTTCGGCACTGCGCGCCGTCGCAGCCGAACTTCCTGGAGGTGGAGAAGACCGTCCCGGGCAGATCGAGATGACCACAGCAGTGGCAGACGCGATCACCACCGAGCAGCATCTCATCGCCCAAGCCGGGACGGGAACAGGAAAGTCGCTGGCGTACCTCGTGCCGGCTGTTTTGCAGGGCAAGCGAGCCGTGGTTGCTACCGCCACAAAGGCACTCCAGGATCAGCTCGCCAATAAGGACCTTCCCTTTCTCCAAGAGCACGTCGACACGCCATTTGAGTTCGCGGTTCTCAAGGGACGAAGCAACTACGTCTGTCGTCAACGCTTGCAAGAACTCGAAGCCGAAGGACAACAGCTCGGGCTCGACGCCAGTCTCGGGCTCGACGACGGCGTCGACGCCGACGACCTCGACACGATCTTGTCCTGGGTTGAGCGGACCCATACCGGCGATCGCGCAGAGCTTCCCATCGAGCCCAGCGGACGTACGTGGGGAGCCGTCAGCGTCGGCCCATCGGAATGCCCGGGCCAAAAGAAGTGCCCGATGGGCGGCTCGTGTTTCGCTGAGATCGCTCGGGAGCGATCGTATGAGGCTGACGTCGTCGTGGTGAACACACACCTGTATGCGCTCGACCTCGTCAGCGAGAACGCAATCCTCGGTGAGCACGATGTGGTGATCATCGATGAGGCTCATCAGCTCGAGGACATCGTGGCCAATGCGGCGGGGTTTGAGCTAGCGGGCGGACGACTACGCAATCTGGCCAACACGGTGAAGGCCATCGTCGCCGACGACTCGCTCGTTACCGACCTACACGACATCGCCGACCAGATCGCCCTCGACCTCGAGCCGCACGTCGGCGAGCGCCTCGATGAAGTCGACGACGACCTTGCTCGCACTCTCAGCCGGGCTCGCGACCGCGCCGACCGCGCGCTCGAGACACTCCGCAAGATCCCGAAGGAAAGTGCCGCCGAAGTCATTGGACGCAAGGAGCGGGCCACCCGGGCCGCAACAAATCTCATCATGGACATCGATATCGCCCTCGACCTGGTTGAAGGAACGGTGGCCTGGGTTGAGGGCACCAGAAGCCCGTCGCTCAAGGTTGCGTCGATCGATGTGGCCGACACGCTTCGAGAGCACCTCTTTGGCACCCGAACCGCGGTGATGACGAGTGCGACGATTCCGCCGAACCTTCCCGCACGGCTCGGACTCGGCGACGACACGCCCTTTGACGTCATCGACGTGGGAAGTCCGTTCGATTTTGAGCAGGCGGGCTTGCTGTATTGCCCGGTGACGATGCCCGAGCCTCGCAACGATGCCTACCGTGATGCGCTCCACACCGAGATCGAAGCGTTGGTCATGGCCGCAGGCGGCCGCACGCTGGCGCTGTTCACTTCGTGGCGGTCGATGAACTTGGCTCAGGAGTACCTGATCGATCGCCTCCCCTACACCTTGCTGGCCCAGGGCGACGCTCCCAAGCAGGTGCTCGTCGACCAGTTCCTCGACGACGAGGAATCCGTGCTGCTCGCCACGATGAGCTTCTGGCAAGGCGTCGACATTCCTGGCCGGACGCTGAGCTGCGTGATCATCGACCGGATTCCATTTCCGCGTCCGGACGACCCGCTGCTCGAAGCTCGACGCGAACAGGTGGGTCCGCGGTACTTCGGCGAGATCGATCTGCCCCGAGCATCCATGCTGCTCGCGCAGGGAGCGGGCCGGCTCATCCGTTCAGCCGAGGACCGCGGCGTCGTCGCCGTGCTCGATAGCAGGCTGGCCACGAAGAAGAGCTACCGATGGGAGCTCATCAACGCGCTCCCACCCCTCAAACGCACCAAGGATCGCGACGAAGTAGTCGACTTCCTCAAATCACTCCGCGACGCCTAACCAACGCAAGATTTGTCCCCCAAAAAGTACCGTATAGGTATCTAACGGGGGACAGATCTCAGACGGTTCCGGCTACGCCGAGGAGACGGCCGCGGGTTACGGAGCGAACGCCGCGGTGAAGGCTGAAGAGAGCGATCGCCCAAGCGACGCCACCGATAAAGAAGGGCAGCCATTCGGCGCCGAGCAGGACGCCGGTCGCTTGGCTGTAGGCGATCATGATCAACGGCAAAGAGACAAGTCCCGAAGCCTGTTGTGCAGCGGCGGTCGATTGCACACGGGCCGATAGTCGCAAGACGAGGCTCAGGCACAGGGCGAGGAACGGCGGCAAGACCCACAGGATCATGACCCACCAGCTGGCGGTCGGGAAGAACCAGCCGCCCACCTCTGGGCCAACGGTCAGGTTCACGATGATTGAGTAGAACGTGAAGCCGACCACCACGGTGAAGTAGCCGGGAACGAGGCTGGCGATGAGCTTGCCGATATAGATCTCTTCGACGCCGGCAGGCGAGTTGGCCAGGAACTCTCCGGTTCCGCGTTCGCGTTCGCCGACCAAGGTCGCAGCAGCGACGGCGGTCGAGATGGTGAGCGGCACCACGACGGCCACCGGGGCCATCAAAAACACCGCAAGTGCAAATCCAGTGCGCCCTTCGGGGCTTTGACCCTGCACCTGATCCTGCGAGGCCTGCGGGAGGACATCGAGGGTTTCAGACACGCTGGCAACGAGCTCGACGCTGCCGAGCTGGGTGATCACCGTAAGAAGAATCGTCGGAATGATCACGAAGAACAGCAAGCCCAACATGGCCATGGGCATCCAGAAATCCTTGGCCTGGATGAGTTGCTTTAGGTCGGTGCGGGCCACGGTGAGGGTTCGGGACCAGTTCAGATTTCTCATTCGATTTCCCAACTATGCGGCGCGAAGGCCGCTGTCTTGTGTTTGATCGATCCGTGCAGGTCGGCCCGTGCCGCCGCCGGGTGGGGCGAGTTCGCCTTCCGTCGAGCCATGCTCACGCCGGATGGCGAAGTACAACTCCTCAAGTGATGGGCGAACGGGCACCACACTCGAGATTGGAACTTTGCGCTGGGCGAGGTCGGCCACAATCGAAGGGATCGCGTCCTCAGAATGCAGGTCGACGATCACAAAGTTGTCTTCGGTCTCAAGGCTCAGGACCTCGGGGTGTTTGCTAAGCGCTGCGAGACCGTCGGGGATGGTAGATGTGATCTTGACCTGCGGTGTCGGCCAGAAATCACGCATGAGGTCGTCTGGACGTCCAGACCGTAGATCCGTTCCCGCTTGCATCACAACGATCTCGTCGGCGAGACCCTCGGCTTCCAGCAGCAGGTGCGTGCACATCAGCACGGTCCTACCGGTGCCCGCCATATCTCGAATGAGTTCGAGCACGGCAAGAGCAGACTCGGGGTCGAGCCCCGAGGTGGGTTCATCGAGCAAGAGAAGGTCCGGGTCGTGAAGCACCGATCGCGCCAAAGCCAAGCGTGTCTTCATACCCGTCGAATAGCCACCGACCCGATGGTCGAGAGCGCTATCGATCGCGAAGGTTGCCGCCGCCTCTTTGATTCGGGCGTCGGCGGCATCGCCCTTGCCCAATCCGTAGAGCTCTGCGGCATATCGCAGGTTGTCCCAACCGGAGAGACGGTCATAGAGCGAGGGCTTTGCCGAAACCACTCCACACCTTCTCCGCACCTCTTCCCCATCGGGGCTGGCCGGGTCGAGACCGAACACTCGAACGGTTCCTATGTGGGGGGCGAGTGCGCCGGTTATCATTCGCATCGCCGTCGTCTTGCCGGCCCCATTGGGACCGAGCAGAACGCTGATCGTGCCTGGCGCGATGGCGAGCTCGAGCTCGTCGAGCGCCGTGATATCACCGAAGCGTCGGGTCACGTTTTGGACGTTGACTACGAAAGACTCTTCCACGCTAGATCCATCGGCAAATTCCGTGGATTACTCAAGCCGGTGGGGCAAAGTTTAGAAGCCGTTTAGTAGCCGAGACGGTCGAGAAGTGCGGCCTCGGTTTGCCAGTTCTTCGATACTTTGACCTGGAGTTCAAGGAAGGTGCCTTCTCGCAATTGCTTGCGGGCCTCGGTGCCGATGTGTTTGAGAACCGATCCCTTCTTGCCGATCACGATCCCCTTCTGCGATTCACGTTCGACCAGAATTTCGCACCGAATCAACGGCCATTCCATCTCGGTTACACGGGTAGCGATCGAATGTGGCACTTCGTCTCGCAATACGGCGAGCAGCTGTTCGCGCACTAGCTCGGCTACCCAGAAGGCATCGGCAGCGTCGCTCACCATGTCGGAGGGATAGTAGGGCGGGCCGACCGGCAGTCGACTCTCCAGGTAGGAAACGAGGGCATCGACGCCTTCCCCCGTGGTCGCAGAGACCGGGAAGTAGCCATCGAGGTTGAAGCTCGCGGCTTCACCGAGCTGGCTCAGCAATTGCTCGGGGTTCGCCTTATCGATCTTGTTGACCACGATCGCAGCGTCGGGTGGGCAACGTTCGAGGACCCATCGGTCGCCCGGACCGAGCGGCATAGTTGCATCGATGAGCGCGACCACCACGTCGACATCACCGATCGAAGACTCCGCCGATTGATTCAACCGTTTGCCGAGCGGACCACGCGGCTTGTGCATGCCGGGAGTGTCGACGAAGACCATTTGATGGTCGTCACGATGGAGCACCCCGCGCACTTGGGAACGCGTTGTTTGGGGTTTGTCCGAAACAATCGAAACCTTCTCACCGAGGATCTGGTTCAACAGCGTCGACTTGCCGACGTTTGGGCGCCCCACGAGGGTCACGAACCCAGAACGAAATTCAGGTTGGTCAGCCATTGGACATCATCCCAGTCGAAGAATCGGTGACGGCCGACGACCCGTCCCATTTCACCAACACTCGCGTGATGCGGCGGCCCTCGACCCCCTCGATCACAAAGTCGTATCCCGCGGAGTGGTAGCTCTCTCCAATTGCGGGCACGTGACCGAGGCCATCGAGCAACATGCCACCCAGCGTGTCCCAATCATCATCGGGCAAATCAGATTCCATCTTCTCGTTGAACTCCTCGATGGGAATGCGTGCGAGCACTCGCCACGCGCCAGGACGAACCGGTGCGACGAGCGGTTCCTCGGCAAAGTCAAACTCGTCGACGATCTCGCCAATGAACTCTTCGATGAGGTCCTCGACGGTGATGATTCCTGCCGTTCCCCCGTACTCGTCGATGACGACCACCATGCTTGTAGGGATCCCTTTGAGCTCCCGAAGTAACTCCGCCGCCCTCTTGGTCTCGGGGATAAACGTCGGCGGACGCTGGGCAATGGTCACGAAATGGTCTCCTCGACCGCGCTGGACGCGGGTGAACAGGTCTTTGATGTGGACAATCCCGCGAACGTCGTCGATGTCGTCTCCAAAGATCGGCATGCGAGATACGCCTCGTTCGACCATGGCGTCGATGGCGTCGTCGATCGTCGTGTCGTGAGCGACCGCGAGCACATCGGGGCGAGGGATCATGACCTCGCGTACGACGGTGTCACCAAAGTCGAGGAGCGAATGGATGATCTCACCCTCGTCTTCTTCGAGAACCTCCGCCGCGACGGCTGCATCGGCGAGGGCCACGATCTCCTCTTCTGAACTGACAGCGGCCGATGACCGCTGCGTGCGGCGCAAGGCGACCGATGCTGTTCCGACCAGCAAGCGAATCAGCCACCGAAATGGAGGCACCCGCACGAGCGCTGTGCTGGCTCGAGCAGAACGGATTGCGGCACGATCGATGTTGCGCAGTGCCCAACTCTTGGGAACAGCTTCAGTAGCAACAAACATCACGAGGATCGCGACGAGAATCCCGACAGGAACCCAACCGGCGCCAAAGCGACGGCTCACCACCAGCCCGACGAGCGCTCCAACGCTGAGCTGCGAGGCCAGGGCAAGCGCCAAAATGGGAGCCAATAGAAGCCCGCGGTCTTCGAGTCCGCGTGCGAGCGCGCTCGCTCCGTCGACCTTTTCCTCGGCCAGGGCGTTGGCCCGCGACCGACTCATACCGTTGAGCGATGATTCGGCCACGGCGAGCAAGAACAGAAGTAGCCATAGCGCCGCGATAACCAAGATCGCGAGAAGGTCACTCATTGGCCGCCGCCCTGACCACGCCACACCTCGAGGTGTCGCTGCTCGGCCGCCTGCATCAACGCAGCTTCATCGACTTCCTGGTGGTCCATTCCGAGAATGTGCAGTACCCCGTGGACCACCATGAGAGCCATCTCGTCAGTCGGCGAATCAGGCGCCTGGCGATGTACGACACGAGGGCAAATCAACACGTCTCCAAGAAGCCGTGGTTCGCCGGACTGCAACTCGGGTTGACCACCTAGCGCGTCGTCTTCGAGCGGGAACGAGAGCACGTCGGTTGGCCCGTCGCCATCCATGTGGGCAACGTTGAGTTCCGTCATTGACTCCTCCCCGACGAACGTCACGTTGAGTTCAGCGTTGGGGCCGATGCCTTCATCGATCAGCACTTGCTTTGCGAGGGCTCCCCAGGCGAGTTGGTCGACGACCTCGTCGTCTTGATCGTCGATAGTGACGATCACCGGTCCGGAACCCTCGGCACTCACGCTGGGTCCGGTTTGTCTTTGCCAGAACTGGATCGACCGCGTTCGTTATCGCTGGTCTCGTATGCATCCACGATCGCCTGAACTATCGAATGGCGAACAACGTCACGGCTGGTCAACCGCACAAAGGCCAGTCCATCGATGTCGCCGAGAATCCGTTCGAGTCCGCCGAGGCCGGTGCGACCACCCTGGACATCGACCTGAGAAATGTCGCCAGTAACGACAGCTCGTGAACCGAAACCGATACGGGTGAGGAACATCTTCATCTGTTCGGGCGTGGTGTTTTGTGCCTCGTCGAGAATGATGAAACTCGAGTTCAACGTGCGGCCTCGCATGAAGGCCAACGGAGCGACCTCAACGGTGCCTCGCTCGAGGAGGCGTGCGACGCCTTCGGTATCGCTCATGTCGTACAACGCGTCGTACAGCGGGCGCAGATACGGGTCGACCTTTTGCATGAGGTCGCCGGGGAGAAAGCCCAATCGCTCCCCCGCTTCGACGGCAGGGCGCGTCAGGATGATGCGTTCAACCGTTCCCGCTTGCAAGGCTTGCAGACCCATCGCAACAGCGAGCCAGCTTTTGCCCGTTCCAGCAGGGCCAATGCCAAACGTGATGACGTTCTCGGCAATTGCTTGAAGGTACCTCTGCTGACCGGCGGACTTTGGGCGGATGGTTCGCCCCGTCGCCGTGCGGAAGGTATTGGAGTTGAAGACTTCTGACGGCCGCTCGTCTACTTCGACCAGGTCGACGGTACGGGTGACGGTACGCGCGTCGAGCACCTGCCCATTTTCGAGCATGAGGACGAGTTCTTCGACCACCTTGCCCGCTTCGGCGGCTCCTTCTCCTTCGATGGAGACTTGATTTCCGCGGACCTGAAGCGTGGCGGTGGGAAATCGATCTTCAACGATGCGCAAGTATTCGTCGCGCTCGCCGAGCAGACCCGTCATCAGGTGATTCCCTGCGACGTGGATCGTGATGTTGTTTGGGCTCACGTATGGCTCACCGAGAGGTGTAGGACTTTGGTCGGATCACCAAGGGTAGCCCAGCACCCGCCTACAGCGTCATCGAAAACCAAATCGGCGTCGAGCTACGCGTCTGCGGTTTCTTCGGCATTCTCCGAAGGAGCAGCCTCGGGGTAGAGGTGCTCGAGTTCGCCGGGTTCGATGCGGCTTTGGCTTACGAAGTCGTCGACCTCGTTCTGCTTCAGCCGGATAACCCGACCAAAACGGTATGCGGGAAGCTGACCTTCATCGATAAGTCGATACAACGTCCGAGGCGTCAATCCGAGCGCGGAAGCTGCCTCTTTCGTGGAAAGCCAATCACCATCTGCTTGCGTCATGTTGGTAAAGATAGCACACTTTCGAAGCTTTTGAGCCATTTACGGTTTCTTCAGTACAGGAGGTCCATCCATATCTGCTACACATGGGGTTCATGAACGGCGATCAACACGGCGGACCCGACAGTATTCCTGGCCTATCGGGGCCACCACCGGGGATACCAGCTGGCTACAACCCCATTCCCCCACCTCCCGGCCAACAGCCGGCGCCGCCCAGTCCCGCTCCACCCAGTCCAGCGCCGCCCGTCGCCGGGCACGTGGCTCCTGGCCAATCCGCGCCGGCATCGGCTACTCCGCCGGACGCACCAAACACCCGGCGGCGCATGGTGATCGCTGGCGTGATCATTGGAGTACTGGCGTTGTTGGGTATTGGTGCGGCGGTATTTGCGATCGGGACTCTCCCATCAAGTGAGGAGAGGGCTATCGCTGCGGATAGGGCCGAAGTTCTCGATGACGTGCAAGACCGAATCGACACGTTGACCGAAGGTGAGTTACGCGACTTTTCCTCTGCATCCAACGGAGGCAACGGCTCGGGTGCTCGTGATGTCGTTGCAGTAATCGATGGCGTCGAGACCTACGAGACGCGCTACGCCCTAGACCCTTCGACCATCGAAACCGAGATGGATCAGATGGGCAGCGTGATCTGTGGGTACGCCGACGAAGAGTTGACCTTTAGTGACCCACAGCCGGTAGCCGAACAGGCCGCCTTTTTCTGGGTGTCCTGGGAGGACGCCGCGCAGGGTGACGCGGTGCTGGACATCTTTGAACGAGACGTCACGACATTTGCCGCGTTCTACGACCGGGTGTTGGCCAACTACTGTCCCGGCACTCTCGCCCAGCTGGGCTGATCGAGCCCATTTCGCGGCTGTTTCCGCTGCGCCCCATCAAAAAGTTCAAATTCTTTCCAACAGGTTCGACCGGTGGTCCGTCTGAGAAGACATGAGCCATCAAAAGAACACGAAATTGGGGATCTCTGCTCCTGTCGTAGCTCCGGCTACTGCGGTGTTCGCGACGCGAATTAGGCACATCGACCCTTGCCTCGGGTCCCATTGGGCACGACGCCTCTCTCCCATGGGGGCACACGGCTCATTCACCTTCGCCTTCGCCGCACCACTCTCGATATCACTAGGCGGTTCGTGAAGGATGGGAATGAAGGGCGAGCAACATAGTTTTGATTCTCAGCTACACGCACTCACCGACGAGGCGCGCCGCGCCGAAGCCATCGAGCAGCGACGCCAGAGAAGCAACCGGGCCATGTCGGCTGCCCTGTCGGGAACCTTCCTCGGCACCCTTACCGAACTCGCAGAAACCGGTGCGACCGCCACCATCTTGACCCGCACCGGAGCGGCCATTCGTGGCCAGATCGCAGCCGTCGGGCCTGACATCGTCGTGGTGCAAGCCGCAGAACGAGCCCGCACCATCGTGCGTCACGCAGCCATCGAAGGCCTGCGGGAACCAGGCGTTGGACACAATCGCACGGTCGAATCGATCACCAACGGCCCCGAGCTCGCTCACATTCTGGACGGCTACGTCGGGGAGCAAACCCGCATGGCGTTCACGTTGTCGACCGGCAACAAAATGATGGGACGGATCGACCGCGTCGGGCTCGACCAGCTCGTAATCACCTTGGACGGTGGCGGCGAAACAATGACCATTCCACTCGCAGCAATCGATCAGGTTGTGATCTCGGCGTGATCACGAAACCCGTAAAGCACATACGCCCACAGGAGGCATGCAATGGCTGACGTAGAACAACCGGTGATTAAGTCCCGGCGAGCACTGCCCTCGGGGCGCGCCGTTCTCGGAGCGTTATTGATCACCCTCGCCGCACTTGGCGTTCTGTTTGCGTCGCGCCTTGGCGATGACGCAACTTTCCAAAATGTGGTCGTCGCACGCATCGACATCTCACCGGGCACGGTCATCGACGAGAGCGATGTCGCCACGGTCCGGCTTCGTCTCGACGAGCAAGCCGATGGAGTGATCAACGACATCAACGACGTGCTTGGAAACGTTGCCCTCGGACCAGTCGCCCAACTCGAATTCCTACAACGATCAAATGTCGCCTCCGGACTGCCGGACTCGGTTCCTTCGGGTGCCGCCGTCGTGTCGCTATCAGTGCCGCCTGAAAATGCGCCTTCCTCTATCGCTGCGGGCGAACTCGTCTCGGTCCTCGCGACCTTTGAAGGCGGCGAGGTCCCGGTCACGGAGCTGATCGCAGACCGAGTGAGCGTGCTGTCCTTTGGCGGCGGCGGAGCCGAAGACTTCTCCAGCAACGAGACGGTCCTGCGCCTCGGTGTTTCCGATGGCGAAATCGCAAGCGCCATCGTGCACGCGTCTCAAACCGGCACGATCTCCATCGTCGGAGTTACCGGTGCCCCAGACGTTCAAATCCCGCAGGCGACAAGTTGATGCACGAACGGTTCGTAGTCCTTGGTGTAGCGCCCGCTCGACGGGAGTGGTTCCGACGCGTCGGAAAATGGGCGAACGAAGCAGCCCTTCCGGTCGAGTTCGTGAAGTGCATCTCCGTTGACGAGGTGCAGTCTCGCCTCGAGTCGGGGCGACCCTTTTCGGCGCTACTCATCGACTCTTCGGCAAACGGACTCGACCGAGACATTCTCGAGCTGGCGAGCTCGCTTGGATGCAGCCCCATCATCGTCGACCACGGACTTGTCGACCGCGACTGGCAAGAGCTGGGCGCCAAGGCTGTCATCTCAGACCGATTCGACATTGGAGACCTTCGGTCGGCCTTGAACGACCACGCGAACTCGATTCGCAAGGCGAGCTCTGCGGCGGGGGCCGACCTTTTCGAACACGAGAGCGACGCGCAAACAGTCGCACGGGCAAAGGTCGTCGCCGTCACCGGCGCCGGCGGAATGGGAACATCCACGCTTGCCATGGCGCTCTCTCAGGGGCTGGCCGCAGAAGGCACCAAGCGCCCCCTGGCGTTGGTCGACATGGCCTTGCGTTCAAGCCAAGCCATGCTGCACGACACTCGCGACGTAGTGCCCGGCCTTCTCGAATTCGTCGACAGCCATCGACTCGGCATCCCCGATCCCTCCGAAGTCACCGGATCGATCCACGTGTTTCCTGAACGGGGCTACCACCTTCTCCTCGGACTTCGCAACGAACGCGACTGGGTGTCGATATCTAGCCGTTCGCTCTCGGCGGGCTGGTCGACGTTGCTCTCTCGCTATCAAACCATCGTGTGCGATATCACCGGCGACTTCGACGGTGCCATCGAGACGGGAAGCGACGACATCGAAGACCGAAACCGGCTGTCTCGGATGGCTGCCAATCAGGCCGACCTCGTCCTCGTCGTTGGTGTTCCTGGCGCATGGGGAATCCATCATCTCGTCCGTACTGTTCTGGCGCTTTCTGAAATCGGTGTTCCCTGCAAGCGGATTCTTCCCGTTCTGAATCATGCACCACGTCAGGCGAGAGCCCGGGCAGGCATGGGCGCAGCAATCGCCGATCTCACCCAAACTCGCATAGCCGACGCCGCGGACCTTGCGAGCCCGATCTTCGTACAAACACGGCGCGGCCTCGAGGCGACCCTACGAGATGGCGATCCGCTGCCGAACTCGATGACCAGCCAGTTGGCCTCCGCCGTCGACTCGTTGCTCGGATCAGATCGTTTGGTCGAACTGGAAAGCGCACCGCAAGCACCAGTGCCTGAGCCTGTCGCCGTCGTCCCCGGATCACTAGGCGCATGGAGCGAAAATGACTGACCAATTCCAAGCCCAGACGCCTACCGGATCAGACATCTCTCCATTGGTCGAGATCGAACGTAGCGCGCTCGAAGTCGCCAACGACCGCAGCATCAGCATTTCCGATGACCTCGGCGATAGCCCACTCCGTTCGATCGTCGCCGAGCTGGTTGAGCAGTGGCGAGCCGACTACCGACGAGGGATTCGGCCCGTCGATCTCGCTGAGCCTCAGGCCATTGTCGACCGTGCCATGTCGAACCTCACCGGATATGGCCCACTCGCGAGCCTCCTCGACGATGACGACGTCTGGGAAATTATGTTGAACGGGCCCGATCAAATTTTTGTCAAGCGTCATCAAGGTCCCAGCGGTTACCACCACGAGTCGTTCCACGATGATGACCACGTCGTTCGAACAATCACTCGGATCATCGACCAGTCGAGCGGTGCGCACCGCGCCCTAGATCCAACCGTTGGACTCCAGGACGCACAGCTCGACAGCGGCGCACGTTTGCACATCGTGCACGGCGACATCGCTCGCGGCGGGCACATGATCGTGAACATTCGAAAGTTCACCGGCATGTCGTTTCGAAGTCTCGACGAGCTCGTGAAGTCCGAAACCCTCACCCTCGACGGAGCCCGCTTCCTGCAAGCCACCGTCCGGTCGAACCTCTCGATTGTTTTCGCAGGTGTGCCGGGTGCGGGCAAGACCACCTTGCTCTCGTGTTGCGCTGCTGAACTCGATCCGACCCTTCGCGTCGTTATCGCAGAGGAGGTCTTCGAGGCCGATGTGCCGCTGGCCAACGTGGCGAGCATGCAGACACGAGGCCCTCGCCCCGACCGTCCAGGCATCGATCTTCGCCAACTCGTTGGCGGCTTCCTTCGCATGGCTCCCGACGTGGCGATCGTTGGAGAGGTTCGTGACCGAGAAGCACTACCGCTGATGATGACGCTTTCGAGTGGCGTGAAGGGATTCACCACAATCCACGCCGGCTCCGCCCGTCAAGCGCTGACCCGACTGCGGTTCGTCTGCCAGCTCGCAGATACCTCGAGCGACATACCAATGGCAGCACTGAACGATCTTGTTTCCCAGGCCGTCGACGTTGTTGTGCACACCGTTCGTACTCCTCAAGGCCCTCGGGTGAACCAGATCGCATGTGTTGAAGATCTCACCGTCGAGGCCGGGAGCACGAGCTTTACGATGACCGAAGTCTTCAAACGCTCGCTTCAAACCGGCCGACTCGAATGGACCGGCCAGATTCCTCAACGTGCAGCCGAAGTAATGGCGAACTCTGGAATCGACATCCGTACGGTGCTGCCACAAGAGGCGCATATGCCAGCAGCGCACGTCGGACCCGGAGTCGGCTCATGACCGCGCTACTCCTCGCCGTCGTTGCCGCATACGGCGTCCACTTGCTGTACTCCGCCGTCGTGTTCCAATGGAACGGCGTCCAGCCCGGACCACCGGCTCCGGAGACGGTGGAAACCAAGGCAACTGTCGTTAGCCGTCTAGGTCTGGGCGACTTTGACCCTCGAACCCTGCTCGCGGCAATTGCCCTTCTCACGTTCATGGGCTTCATCTTTGGGATCTTGCTCTTCGGCGGCTTTCTCCCGGCAATCTTGATCGCACTGTTCGCATCGACCGTGCCGGTCGGTGTCGCGCGACTTCGACAAGAACGAGAGCGAGAACTTGCCCATCAGGAGTGGCCTGCCCTGATTGAAGAGATTCGCTTGCTGACCGGCAGCCTCGGTCGCTCAATTCCTCAGGCCACCTTTGAGGTCGGGCTACGTTCGGCGGACGGACTTCGTCCAGCCTTTGAGGAAGCCCACCGCGAATGGCTGATCTCCACGGACTTCAGCCGGTCACTCGCGGTCCTAAAGGCCAACCTCGCGCACAACACCGCCGATGTGGTGGCCGAGACGCTCCTTACCGCCCATGAACTCGGTGGTGGCGAGGTGGGCAACCGCTTGGCAGCCCTCTCCCAGGACCGAATGATCGACCAGCAACACCGCCGCGATGCTGTGGCTCGCCAAGCGGGCGTTCGCTTTGCTCGATGGTTCACGCTGATCGTCCCCATCGGCATGGCCTTTGTGGGCCTCTCAATCGGAGATGGCCGCGAGGCCTACGCCGACACTCAAGGTCAGATTTTGGTTGCGGTCGCGCTCATGTTGACCCTGGTCTGTTGGCTGTGGGCTGGTCACGTCATGAAACTCCCAGACGAGGATCGGGTGTTCGAATGATTCGTCTCGTTGCCGCAGCGACCCTTTTGCTCTTTATTGGAGCCACCTTGCTCTTGAGCGAGGTCCGGTTCTTCCGCAGCCGCACCCTCGCGAGTCGCGTCTCCCCGTACCTTCCCGGTGGATCGCTTCGACGTCGCCAGGAGCTGCTCTCCCTCGAGAGCTTCGGAGAACTACTTCGTCCGCTGGCAGAGGCTGTCGGATCCGTCACCGCACGGCTCTTTGGTGTGAGCGAAGAGCTTCCGCGCCGACTGCGCCGAGTGCACTGGGAGATCGACGCTTCTGGATTCCGGGTCCGCCAAGTCGGTTGGGCCCTCGGCTCACTCAGTGTCGCTCTTATCTTTGGCATCGCACTGGCGCTACCTACCCCTGTCATTCTCTTCGGAAGCCTCGGCGCCCCATTGCTTGCATTCCTACTCGTCGAGCAACAGCTCGCGAACGCATCGGACCTATGGAAGGAACGCACCTTTCAGGAGCTTCCGGTGGTCTCGGAGCAAATCGCCATGCTCTTGGGCTCAGGTTTCTCACTCGGGGCGGCCTTGCAACGCATCAGCGAACGCGGCACCGGCGTCGTTGCCCAGGATCTCACCCTTGTCATTGGCCGCATTCGACAAGGCACATCGGAGCAGGCGGCGCTCCAAGAATGGTCCGATGTTGTTGATGTTCCTGCCGTCGAGCGGCTGGTCAGCATCTTGGCGTTGAACAAAGAGTCTGGCGACCTCGGAAACCTGGTCGCCACCGAGGCCCGAAACGTACGAGCCGATGCACATCGGCGACTCATCGAAGCAATCGAAAAGAAGACGCAACAAGTTTGGATACCAGTGACCGTTGCAGCGCTTGTACCGGGGATCATTTTGATGATGATCCCCTTTATTCGCGCTCTTAGTGCTTTTAGTTAAGAAAGATCTCAAAAATGGTCACAAATTGTGACCACCTGATAAACAAAGCCCACCAGGCGAGGTGGGGTGGAGGAGAAATACAATGGAATTTGCACACGGAATGGGACGTCAGCTAGGGCTGATAGAACTCGCGATTCGTAAAGGCATTACGGAACGCCTTGTCGATGATCGCGGTGAGGGCGTTATCTCTATGGCGATTGCCGTGCTCATCATTGCTGCGATCGGCGGCGTGTTGTGGGTGTTCTTCAACGACGCCGCAGAATCAGTTGGCGAGCGGGTCGTAGATGACATCGAAGGCATTTCAGGACCGTAGTAGGGCCTTATGTTTTGGCGACATAGCACCGACGGCGGGTCGGTAGGACAGCGGATACGGTCCGCATCGCGCTCTGAGCGCGGCGCGGGCGTATTCAGCATGAGCTTCGGCCTGCTGATGTTCCTCATGATCCTGACCTTCGCGGTCCAGATTCTGTACAACTTGTACGCCACCACGGTGGTTTCCAATCTGGCGATCGAAGCAGCGCGCGACGTAGCGCGCCTCAACGGCCCCACAGCATTGGTGGCCGAACAAGAGTTCAACAACCGCGTCGGTCCGAGCGGTTCACTGACGCTCACCATCCAAGCGGAAGAGGTGTTTGCCGACGTCCAGTTCGTCAGCAACACCGTCTTCCCACCGATCTTTGACGTGCAACCCTTCGGCGTGGTCGACCGCACGTTCATGGTCCGTCGCGAGCTCCAGCAGCCGGTGGGACCATGAACGCCCCCGATTGGATCACGCATCGTCTTAACGATGATCGCGGTGTCGCCGGCGGCGGAGACGTGTTGCTCTTTGGCTTCGTGATGATCATCTTCTCTGCGATGATCATCATCAACGCTTGGATCGCCGTCGACACATCGCTCGCCGTCTCCGCAGCTGCTCGCGAGGGGGCGCGCACCTTCGTCGAATCCGACGACGTAAACATGGCCAGGACCGATGCGGAAGCTGCGATGAACCAGGTAATGGTCGAATATGGCCACGCCAACCCTGGCACGGCCATGGTCCCGACTATCACGATCGACGGGGGGCTGTTCGTTCGATGCGCGGTGGTTACCACAACGGCAAGCGTCGACGTCGACCTCATAACCCTGCCGTTCTTTGGCGCCCTTGGGAGCCACACCATCACCGCTACCCACAACGAACGGATCGACCCTTTCCGCTCGGGTACCTTCACGGGAGGCTGTCCATGAGTGCAATACGCTCTCGACTTCGCTGCGAACGTGGCCAAACAATCTTTATCCTTCCGATCGCGTTCTTGATTGTCCTGATCCTGGGCTCGGCGACCCTCGAGGCCAGCAACCTGTTCCTACGTCAGCGCCAACTCGAAGACCTCGCAGACTCCGCCGCCTCAGACGCGGCCGGCTTTGGGTTTGATTCCGAGCAATTCCGTGCGGACGGGACGATAACCATTATCGAGAACCAAGCACGAACTTCTATCGTCGACTCAATCGACCAGTCGAACTTGCGCAGTGCCGCCGTGAACACCGTGGTGATTGTTGGACCCGAAGTATCCGTCGAGATCTCTTACACGCACGACTTCATCTTGGGGCGCCAGATATTTGGCGCATCTCAAACACTTACCGCCACCGGCAACGCAACACTGGTGCCTTCGCCATGACCTCGCGTATTCGACTCTTTGGTGCGCTCGCCGCTCTTGTGGTGGTCACGCTCGTTCTGCACGCCGTCGGAGCGCGTGCTGGCCTGGCCCTGTCTGAGTGGCCAGACTGGACCGTCGAGGTCGACGATGCCGTGATCGGCGGCCTCCGCCTCCTGGCGCTCGTGCTGTCGTACTACTTGCTGTTCGTCGTGCTCGCGGTTCTCGTCCTTGGCGACAGGGTCCGGGGACATCGCTTCGAACGACTGATCCCGTTGGGATTGCTCGCGTCCGTGGGTCTGGTCGCTGGAGTCACCATCCTCAACGCATCTGGATCAGCAAGTACAGCAACGCTCAACGCACAAGGCACCGCGCCATTGACACTTACACCAGGGGCAGACCCGTTGACCCTAGACCCCATCATGGGTTCAAGCGCTGAGATGCCGTACGCGCCCCATGGTCAAGTCCCGGTCGACGACCTCGATTCGCCAGCGCAGGGCCCAGACGAGTGGACCGTCACATCGGGCGAATCATTCTGGTCCATCGCGGAGGACTCTTTGCTCGACGCCTGGGGCGCCGACGAGATCACCGATGCAGAAGTCGCGTCCTACTGGCGTCGGCTTATCGCAGCCAACGAGGACCGTCTTGTCGACCCGGGAAACCCTGATCTTCTGCTGCCCGGCCAAGAACTCGTACTTCCGCCGGTCCCCGCGCAGACGATCGATACCGCAGCGCCGAGCGCTGATAATTCTGCTACAAACCAGAGCTAAGGGATCTAGGAGATCGCTTCGGGAACGAAGGTCAGACCGAGAGCATCGATGCGAGGTGCCGCACCTTCGATGCCGGTACCCAAGATCGCCGCGAGAGCTTGAAGGTCATCTCGACGAATGGTGAGCACTCGACCGTTGAAGTCTTGTCGCTGAACCTGAATCATCGTCAAGTAACGCGAAAGCATGTCGGCTTCTGGGCCGGACAACTTCTCGAGCTTGGTGAGATCGATCGTGATCGACCCTCCGATTCCCCGAACAGGGCGTTCACGTAGATCGATGACTTCGTCGACCTCGACACCAAAGTCCGGCGCACCCTCGATGGGGAGAAGTTGATCGACCGGCACGTTGTAGAACGCAGCCAGCTTGCGCAGGCGTGGCACCGAGATCGCTCGTTCTCCACGCTCGTAAGCGCCTAGCACCGAGGCTTTGAACTCTTGCTCTGAGTTCGCTTCTACCTCTTGCAGGGAAAGTCGCTTCTGGCGGCGGATGGCGCGCAGGCGCTCTCCCACCTTGCGGCTGTATCCGTCGTTTGTCGTGTTCTGGTCGTCCATGTCAAACCCTCATTTTGTTCCGGTCACACCTCAACGCCTTACCCATGTGAGGCAGTGCTCTTTGACGCTCTCCGTGACCGGTGGAACACACACTAGACACTTTTGGGGATTTCGACCAAAACGAAGATGCACTCTCTTGAAGACCTACTTCAATTGACTGCGATCATCTGTGGCGATGCGTTGCTACCAGGAGCGCTCCCGCAGCGATCGCTGCGGTCTCGGCTCGCAAGACCGTGTCGCCTAACCGCACTCGCTCCAGGACCGGTTCAAGCTCTCGATCGCTCCATCCGCCTTCAGGGCCGATAGCGATGGTGTGGTGCGATTCTGTGACCTGTCCGCCGTCGAAGTGCGCCAGCGCAATCTCAGAACTCGCTGACAAAAAGTCATGCGAGTGCACGATTCCGGCGATCTCGGGCACTCGCACCCGATGGCTTTGCATTGCGGCCTCGTGCACAATGCGTTCCCATCGCTGAGTGGCTTTTCCCACCTTGTCGTCATCCCATTTGACGACACTTCGATCGGCGACCAGCGCGACGATTCGGTCGATCCCAAGTTCGGTCAGCTTTTGCACCACCAATTCGGGCTTGCTTCCCTTCACCAACGAGAACGCCACCGTCAGGTCCCGCCCCGGTTTGGGTACGAACTGCACGTCGTCAACGAGCGATAACTGCCCATGTGCGCCCAAAATACCGTGTGCCCACGACCCCGCACCATCACTAACGGTGAGCGGGTCGCCGTCGCGCATCCGCAACGATCGCTCTAGATGTGAGAGGTCCTCATCGGAGAGGTTCGGGTTGTCGAGAGACTCGACAAATACATGCGGACCTGCGGACCCGGCGAGGCCATGATTGCTCATCCGAACAGAGGGCTCACTTGAACGCCGACTTCACCTTCGTCAGAAACCCTTCGTCTGGCGGAGCAATCGTCTCGGAGCGAAGCTCCGCGAATTGACGCAGGAGAGCTTCTTGTTCATCGGTTAGGTCGCTTGGTGTCGTCACGACCAGTTCGACGACGAGGTCGCCGCGACCGCGGCCGTTGACGTGAGGAACACCTTGGGCCCGCAGTCGAAAGCGTTTCCCGCTTTGCGTTCCCGCAGGCACCACGATCGTCTCGGGTTCTTCAAGGGTCGGCACCGTCATCTCAACCCCGAGCGCTGCCTGGGCAAATCCGATCTCGCGTTGCATCGTGAGATCGTCGCCGACACGAGTGAAGAGTTCATGGTCACGGACTTGAAGGTGTACATAGAGGTCACCTTGGGCACCACCACGAGCACCCGCAGCGCCACGACCGCTGAGACGTAACGTCGACCCTGAATCCACTCCGGCTGGCACGTCGACGGTGTAAGTAACCTCTTCGATGTTGCGCCCCTCGCCGGAACACGTTTTACACGGCTCATCGATGCTTTGTCCTCGACCGGAACAGGTCGGGCATTGGCTTGCGGTCACCATCTGGCCGAGAATCGACTGACGGACCTGTTGCACTTGTCCACTGCCCTCGCACTCGCTGCACGTGGACGTGCCGGTGCCCGGTTCAGCGCCACTGGTTTCGCATGGTTCACAGGCCACAGCGGTGCGTACCGAGACCATGCGCTCACCACCAAAGACGGCTTCTTCAAGGTCGAGTTCGAGAACTGTTTCTAGGTCTTCGCCACGCGGCGGGCCGCTCGGTCTTGCGCCGCCTCCGAAGGGACTTCCGCCGCCACCAAAGAATGTTTCGAAGATGTCGCCGAGGTTCGCTCCAAATGGTCCGGCGCCGGGTCCACCGCCGCCTTGTCCGCCGAGGCCGTCGTCTCCGAAGCGGTCATAGCGGGCCTTACGTTCAGGGTCGCCGAGCACCTCATAGGCATTGGCTACGTCTTTGAACTTCGCTTCGGCTTCGGGATCATCGGGGTTTTGGTCCGGGTGATACTTGCGAGCCAGACCCCGGTAGGCCTTTTTGATTTCGGCTTCGCTGGCACCTTGGCTGACACCGAGCACCGAGTAGTGGTCAGCCATCTCAGCCCTCTCCCAAGCGTCGCTCGAGCGATTGCGAAACCACGGCGACAGCGGCGAGTGCGTGCGGATAGTTCATCCGGGTGGGGCCGAGCACACCAATCGTGCCGCTGGTTCCACCCTCGGCGTTATATGGGGCCACGACGAGCGAACACTCGGCCAACGGATCGACACCGGTCTCTTCGCCAATAGCCACCGACATACCGCGATCGATGACGTCTCTCACGAGTGACACCACGACGAGTTGCTCTTCGAGAAGGCCCATGACCTCGCGCACGGTCTCGATGGCTTCGAAGGAGCCGGGGATCGATGAGAGCCCGCCGACATAAAGGTCGCCGACGACGTCAGAAGTGGTGAGCACTGCACGAGCGCTCTCAACCATGCGGTCGGCTGTTGCATTCCCGGTAGATGTAGGAGCCGCGGCGTGATCGATGCTGCGACCGACCATCGCTGCCGAGAGGTGCCCGCTTGCCATAGCAATGGTGACGTCGTCGACTTCGTCTACAAGCTCGATAGTGGCTTTCTCAACGGTTCCGTCGGACAGCACCATCACGGCCAACACGACCATGGGCGCCAGCTCGACGAGTTGCACACTTCGCACGGTGGCCTGATCTTTGTCGGGGCTCACGACAACAGCGGCCACCCCTGTGAGTTCGGACAGCAGGCTCGTGGTGCGTTCGAGCATCCCCTCGATCTCGGTGTGCTTCTCCTCGAAGAAATCTCGGACACGCTGGTCATCGGGGACGGCAAGCTTCGATCGATCGAGGTCGTCGACAAAGGCGCGGTAGGCCTTATCGGTCGGGATTCGCCCTGCGCTGGTGTGGGGTTGGGTGAGATAACCCTGCTGATCGAGTTGCGAGAGTTCGTTGCGTATGGTCGCCGACGAGACGCCAAGGTCCGCGGCCTCACCAGCTAACGCCGAACCGACAGGCTCGGCGGTCTCGATATAGGTCTCCACAACAGCGCGAAGAATCGCCAATTTGCGGTCATCCAGCATCTGCTCAGCGTACAAGCCATGTCTGTGTACATCGTGCACCCGAGCCCGCAGCTGCGAAGCCCGGAAAGGCGCAGCCGAGCATCGAGGAGCGCAGCGACGGATTGCGACCGCTAGAGGGCGAAGCCCGAAAAGGCAGGGTCTACTCGTCTAGTTTGAGAGCAGAGACGAATGCTTCTTGAGGAATGTCGACGCTTCCGATCGACTTCATTCGCTTCTTGCCCTCTTTCTGCTTCTTGAGCAGCTTGTTCTTTCGAGTGATGTCGCCGCCGTAGAGCTTGGCCGTGACGTCTTTGCGATACGCCTTGACGGTTTGGCGAGCAATGAAGCGCCCGCCGATCGCAGCCTGAATCGGCACATCGAATTGCTGGCGTGGGATGAGCTCTTTGAGCTTCTCGGTCATCTTCTTGCCGTACTCATAGGCACGGTCGTCGTGCACGATTGTTGAAAACGCGTCCACGGGGTCACCGGAGAGCAGAACGTCGACCTTGACGAGCTTGGAGCGTTCCATGCCGTCGGCTTCGTAGTCGAGGCTCGCATAACCCTGGCTGCGACTCTTCATCTGGTCGAAGAAGTCCATGACCACTTCGGCCAACGGAAGGCGATACGAGAGCTCGACGCGTTCGGGTGAGAGATACTCGAGCTTTTGCATTACGCCGCGACGGCTCTGACATAGGTCCATCATTGCGCCCGTGTACTCCGACGGCGTGACGACACTGACCTTGAGCATGGGCTCTTCGATGAAGTCGATCTCTGCTCCATCGGGAAGGTCTGACGGATTGTCGATGAGCAGTTCCTTTCCGTCGGACTTGTGCACGTTGTACTTCACCGATGGCGCGGTGGAAATCAGGCTCAGGCCAAACTCGCGTTCAAGACGCTCTCGGACGATCTCCATGTGCAACAGGCCAAGGAATCCGCACCGGAAGCCAAAGCCCAAGGCGCCGGAGGTTTCTGGCTCGAAGGTGTAGGACGAGTCATTTAGGCGGAGCTTCTCGAGCGCATCGCGCAACGCCGGGTACTCGTCTCCGTCGATTGGATAGAGCCCACTGAAGACCATTGGTAGGGGTTCGTGATAGCCATCGAGCGGTTCGGTTGCAGGATTTCGGGCGGTGGTGACGGTCTCACCAGAACGAGCTTCGCCAACGTCTTTGATTCCGGCGATGAGATAACCCACTTCGCCGGCACCGAGTTCTTTGACCGGTTCGTTCTCGGGTGTTCGAACGCCGATCTCTTCGATGTCATGGGTGGCATCGGCCTGCATGAACAGTGCCTTGCTTCGGCTGCGCAGTACTCCGTCGACGACCCGAATGGAGGAAATCACACCTCGGAACGGGTCGTAGTGGCTGTCAAAGATCAGTGCTTTGGTATCACCCTTTGGATTGCCGCTCGGCGCTGGAGTGCGGTCGACCACTGCGTCGAGCAATTCTTCGACGCCTTCACCGGTCTTGGCACTAATCCGCAAGATCTCATCAGCCGGGATCCCAAGGACGTTCTCGATCTCTTCGGCGTAGCGATCTGGCTCGGCGGCTGGCAGGTCGATCTTGTTGAGCGCTGCCACGATCTCTAGATCGTTCTCCAGGGCCAGGTAACAGTTCGCCAAGGTTTGGGCTTCGATGCCCTGGGCTGCGTCGACGACCAAGATCACGCCCTCGCAC
Source organism: uncultured Acidimicrobiales bacterium (assembly GCA_964441145.1). Lineage (GTDB taxonomy): Bacteria > Actinomycetota > Acidimicrobiia > Acidimicrobiales > SHLQ01 > SHLQ01. Next base: position 17,067 of record CAYTUB010000016.1, on the reverse strand, counting down.
GCCGCCAACGACCGCGACACCTCGTAGCCAAAGTCGACGTGGCCGGGGGTATCGATCAGGTTGATGACGTGATCTTTCCAGTCCAAGCGGACCGATTGCAGCTTGATCGTGATGCCACGCTCACGCTCGAGATCCATCGTGTCGAGGTACTGCGCTTTCATCTCGCGAGCTTCGACAGCGCCAGTAAGTTCGAGCATGCGGTCGGCGAGTGTGGATTTGCCGTGATCAATATGCGCGATGATCGACGTATTACGAATGAGCGATTGATCCATGGATGTAGGAATTGTACAAGTGAGCCGACGCCGATCGACGTGACCGCCATGTTGCGTCCGCTCACACGTCCAGTACCCTGAGACGCTGGCCCGTAGCGACGGGTCCATCATTTACGAGGTCTTTTCTCCGTGGCAAACATCAAGAGCCAGATCAAGCGCAACCGACAGACGATCAAGCGCAACGAACGCAACCGTGCAATCCGCGCTGAGTTGCGCACCCGCACACGGGTGGTCATCGAGGCTGCCGAAGCTGGCGCCGACGACACCGACGAGAAGCTTCGTCTCGCGATCAAGCGCATCGACTCCGCCGTATCCAAGGGCACGATGCACAAGAACACGGCAGCTCGCACCAAGAGCCGCCTCACCAAGCGAGTCCGAGCACTACAAGACGCCTAAGGGCAAGCAGATCTGATCCCTTCGGGGATATCGAGCAACTGACGCCCTTGAGGCGTCATTTGTCGTTTTCACCCCGTACAGGCCGAGCGGGTTCTACCCAGCGTGTCCACATAGGCTCATTCCATGAGCGATGCAGACAATGAGGTGGACGCACCCGCCCCCCAGTGGAAATCGGTCGACACCAGTGTGTACGACGCCAAGTGGGCGGCGATGGCCAAGGATGGCCAGAACGTCCATGGCGAGGCCGACTTTGTCAGCCGCTTCTCCCCCACCTCGGTACTCGACGGTGGCTGCGGCACCGGCCGAGTCGCGATCGAGTTGGGACGTCGAGGCTGCGAGGTCGTCGGCGTCGATCTCGACGAACCAATGATTCATGCCGCTCGGACAAAGGCACCCGACATCGAGTTTCGACTCGACGATCTTGCGACCATCGACCTGCAACGCACCTTCGACGTTGTCGTATTGCCCGGCAACGTGATGTTGTTCGTTGCCCCAGGAAGCGAAGCCACCGTGGTCCTCAACATGTCTCGCCATCTGGGCGAGAGCGGGCGACTCATCGCGGGATTTCAGCTCGGACGGGGACTCACCGTTTCCGACTTTGACGAAATGGCGACCGCCGCTGGGCTCACGCTCGAGGAACACTGGAGCACCTGGGATGGCCATCTCGCGACCGGTGACGCCAACTACGCCGTGCTGGTGTATCGCAGACTAGGCACGGCCTAGATCGGCCACGCGATTGCGAGAAAGGTCACCGCAAGCTTGTGAGTCGGGCGACGAGCACCTCGATCACAAGTTCTGGAGGCCATGCAATCTCGCCGCGCAGTCCGCGATCGGCTTCGGCCAACAATTCAATGGCACGTTTGACGTTTGCCGAGCCCAGCTTCTTGGTCTGCTTCAACGCCTTCGCTGCGGGAAAGGTCGACCCCTTCATACCGAGAAGCTGAGCCGCCTGTTTTTCGCCCGCGATAGGGGCGCCGTCGAGTTTGAGCATCCGGAGGTAGTGGGTTTGTAGGGTGGCCATGATTTGCAGCGGGTGACGACCACCCGATCCGAGCATGCGGTGCAGCTTCTCAAGGGCACCGTCGATGCGGCCGGAATCGATCGCATCGGTCAGCTCCCACGGCGGCACGTCGCCCGACTCGCCAAGAAAGGGTTCGATCTGATCGCGGCTGATCGTGGTGTCGGAGCCAAAGACCGCCTCGAGGGTAGATAACAGCGAGACGACACGTGAACGCTCTTCACCCAATCGGTCTACGATTGCGGCTTTCGCTGCACCGTCGAGTCGCACACTGGACGACTTGAGCTGGGCGTCGAGCCAATTCTTTGCGCCTTTACCGCCCGGAATTCCGACGTCGAGAACACTGCCTCCTGCCGCATCAATCGCGGCGGAAAGAGACTTCGGGATCGCTCCGAGTCGATCTTGACGGGGCGATATCCCTTTCTCCCAGACGAGGATCAAATTGGTCGAAGGGAGCGGGGCTGCGAGGTATTCGACGAGCGCTTCGACATCGGCGGCCTTCGTGAACCGGCCGAGGTGACGCCCGACCACTACTCGTTGGTCGGTGAGAAATGGCGGCGTTTGGGCCGAGTCGACGAGACGGGTAAGAGCGAAGGAGTCATCGTCCATGCGGTGTTGCTCTTCGGTGAGCTCTTCGACCATGAGAGATGAGTCGCCATCGCCAACCATTTCGGCGACCTTGTCAGAGAGCGCCTTCGAGAGAAGCGTCTCGTCGTTTGCCTTCAACAACAGCACGGTCATGGGCGTACGCCTTCGATGCCGCCGGCGCTGATTGCTCGCACCGTATCGAAACAGCGCTGGACCATCTGCCGCGGCGCTCCCTCGATGTCGGCAACGCCTTCGACTGCCAACACGGCGCACAGTGAGACCATCTCGTCGTCATCGAGCCCACCTGGCAGCACCGCCACAATTTCAAGGGTCGGATCGGCGCGCCGATGTGATCTCACCAATTGGAGCAGCCCATCACCCGAGTCGGCCTCGACACGTATCACTCGGACGACGTTAGCCGATTGGTCAGCTTGCTCCTTCGTCTGTGAAATCGACCGTGCCATCGGAGGCAACGCTGATGGGCACCCCTCCAACGTGGCCGCTCAGTGAGACCACTGTTCGCGCTCCCGGAATCTGATGACCTGGCGGTGCCCACACATCGAGCACCTCGTGGCGTTGGGTGATTGCACGCACAACGGGGCCACGGTTTCGTGACCCATCGCTGCTGATCAACAGCTCGACTCGGCCAAGCCGCGCAAGCCGCAGAGCCTGTAGCGCAGCCTCAGGGTCAAGCGCCTCGGTAAGGACCACGAGGTCCACTCCGCTCGGATGGCGATGAACGGTCAACCCATCAGCAATTCGATGATGGCCAATTCCCAATTCGCGCGGAACAGCGAGCGGGATGGTCACCGACAACATGATCAGCGCGATACCAAGGAGATATCCCACACGAAACCGCAGAACTCGCATCGACACCGTGATGGCGACACCGAGCAACACGAGCAGCGCGCCGTGTACCCCAATCGATGCGACCGGTGTCGTTGCCGCTACCGCCGCGACCGTCTCGATCCACCACAACATGATGTCGGTCGGAACATGGATGATCTGGGCAATTCCCGGCGGCGAGAGCCCGGCGATAAACCCAGCGGTCATACCCCACATCATCACCACTCCCGATATCGGCACCGCGGCCAGGTTGGCTGGTACGGCGATGAGCGAAACGTCGTCGAAGAAGATCAATAGCAGAGGTGCCACGGCGACTTGTGCGCCGATGGTCGCTGCCAGCAGTCCTCGAAGCGCATCTGGTCCAGGCAGATGTTCTTCGAGCCGCGGAGCGATCACCAACAACCCAAGTGTGGCTGCAACCGACAGTTGGAATGCCAACGCCCGAGCCAGAAGTGGATCCCACAGCAGCAGGCCGATCACGGCGGCTGGCAAGGTTCGCTGTGCATCTGTCGGCCTCCCCACAGCTGCAGCGATGATCGTCAGCCCGACCATGGTGAGCGCTCGCGTTACCGATGGCTCGAACCTGGTGACGAAGCCGAAGAAGCACAGGACGAGCAGCGTTACCGAAACTCGCAGAGGGGTCGAGCGAATGCGAGAAAGGATGGGCGCTGCCGCGATCAGGACGAAGACCACGTTCTGGCCGGAGACTGCGAGAAGGTGCCCGAGTCCGGCGGCGCGAAAGTTGTCTGCGGTGACCGCCGATTGTTCTCGGTCGTCGCCGACGGTCAGCCCGGCGAGGAGCGCCTGACGCTCGCGGGACAACGATGTGGCCCCCTCGGCCAGCACCTCCCGAAAGCCGTTTGCGTACCCGCGAATGCCACGAGCCCCGGTGTGGTCGTGTACCTCGACAATGCGGAGCGAACCAACGATCCGATTGCTGATCTCCCAACCCGATGCCGGAGTGCGACCTTGCACGGTTCCGCTTACGACCAGACGATCGCCAGCCTGCGCGGTGGCTAAGGACGCCCCGATTCCCGATGTCGTCGCCACCAACCGTCGACCGTCGCGATCCACCAGCGCCCATTGGCCAAAGCCGCCATCTCGCGGGTCGTTGACCAGACGCACCGAAACCTCATCGACCGGAGTCGTCGGCGCGGGCACCAAGGCGTCTATGGCCGCCACCGAGCGCATGGCGACCAAGAGGACGAGCGCGACGAAGAGGAAGCGAGGAGACAGCGCGAGCAGAGCCCAGGCTCCGACTAGAGCGACGGCTAGCCACGGAACCCCGGTTCCCAAGATCGCCGATACCAGCGGGACTGTCGATGCGATCACGACAGCCAAACCCGCACTCGGCTTTGCTGCTCGTCCCTCAGATGTTGATGCTGCAATCAGCGGCTCGCCCACGGTTAGACGGTGACGTGGTCGCGAAGCTGCTCGACTGTCGCTGCGCCGATTCCACGAACAGCTACCAGTGCGTCGACGGTTGCGAACGGCCCGTGCTCCAATCGATGAGCCACGATGGTCTCTGCGGTCACAGGACCAATGCCTGGAACCGTCTGCAGTGCTGTTACATCCGCAGAGTTGACGTTGATCACCTCCGATTCAGACGATGTTTGCTCGGCTATATCCGGACCCAGTACCTCGGGGACCTGTTCCCCAAGAGTGGGCACGAAGAGTCGTTCCCCATCGTTGATCGGGGCCGCCAGGTTGAGGCGATCTAGGTCGGCGCCCTCGGCCGCTCCCCCGGCTGCCATCACCGCATCGTTGACACGCCACCCGCTGGCCCCAACCACGAGACCCGGATGTCGGACCGCGCCAGCGACGTGCACGACGATCTCTTCTTGGGCTGATCGAATAGCAGCGTCCGAAGGCGCCGGGGCCTCGACCGAGACCACTTCCCCGCTCGTCGAGACCGCCGCCAACCCAGAGTCCACCGCGTCGACCTCCTCGGCCGCAGCGGCAAACGGCAGGCTGTCCTCAACCGGTGGATCCGTGGAGACGTAGGTCTGCCACCCAAATCCGATGAGGACCAGCAGCGCCAGGAGCGCGAGAACCCAACGCGCTGTCCCCGAGACTGGCCTTGGCGCGCCGCTGCTTGCCAGAATGGTTCGCAGGCGGTCGCGCCAGATTTCTGAAGTTGGTCGATGATCTTGTGCTCGTAACGCGACCAGAGGGTCGTCGTGAGCGGGAGCGTCCTGGTCGGACACAGCAATACTTCCTCAAACGGTTTGCCACGGGGGAAGTAGCTACTGCGACCCTAGCAAGTCACGTTCCTGCTGCCTAGACCGATCTTTGACAGCGCCCGACTGTTAGTAGAGCGCAGTCGCGAGCTTACGTCGGTACAGGTTCGTACGTGGGTCTTCGGCGCCGAGGGCATCGAGCAATTCGAGGAACCGTTCGCGAGCGGCGTCGTCACCCTTGACCGTGGTCAACAAGGTTTGGAGTTCGGTTTCGATGGCGTCAGCCTCGGCAGCGCTGGGAGCAGGCGCTGAAGGAATTACGTCCGCTCCAGGTTCAGAGATCGTGGGGGCGGCGGTTTGAGCCATTGGCGTGGGCTCGATCGGGCTGTCCTCGATCGCATCACCTTGGCCGTCGTGAGCGTCTTCGCTCGATTCGTCCACGGGCGCTGCATCCGAAGAAGCATCGAGAACTCGCTGAACGAATGCGACAACATCAGCCTCAGGAAGCGCTCCGACAAAGGAGTCGATGACCTTGCCGTCCTTCATGGCATAGACCGCGGGAATCGACTGCACCTGGAACGCTTGGGCCACCTTTGGATTCGCCTCGACCTCGACCTTGGCGAGCTCGACCAAGCCCTTTGTCTCCCCGATGACCTTCTCAAGGATTGGGCCCAGGGTCTTACACGGACCGCACCACTCAGCCCAGAGGTCGATAACGACCGGGACCGTCTTCGATCGTTCGATAACGTCGGTGCCAAAGTTGGCATCGGTGACATCAGCCATGTGGAGTCGCCTTCTTTCGGGGGCCGGTTCAAGAGCGTACCCTGTGAGGACGGCGAGTCGATGACGAACATTTCTAAACCGGAAGGGGTCCCGATGACGACAAAGCAAGACCTCTCCTCCGCCGGCCTCGACTTCGATGCGGCGAGTCGCTGGCTTTGCGACACGGTTGCCGCCAACGGCGGAGCCGTGGATGCCCCATTGCACTTCCGTCAGATTCCTGGTGGGCGATCCAACTTGACCTTCGAGGTCACCGACGCATCCGGGCGAAGGTGGGCCCTGCGTCGACCACCGACGGGCCATGTGCTTCCCTCCGCCCATGACATGGTTCGAGAACACTTGATCATGTCTGCTCTGGGCGAGACCGATGTTCCGGTCCCGACCATGACCGGCTTGTGCACCGACCACGAAGTCGCCGGTACCGACTTCTTTGTCATGGAGTGGGTGGATGGTCACGTTGTTCGCACCGCGAAAGAAGCACGCGGTTTCGAACTCGACATCCGCCACACGATGGCGCACTCGGTCATCGACAACATGGCCAAGATCCATCAGGTCGACATCGATGAGGTCGGCCTCGGCAACTTCGCAAAACGCACCGGCTACCTCGAGCGTCAGCTTCGACGCTGGAAAGGCCAGGTCGATGCAACAGAATCGCATCCACCATCAGTGATTGGAGAAGCCTTCGATGAAATCTCCGCCCGACTCCCCACCGACTCGCTCACCCGGCTCGTGCACGGCGACTATCGACTGGACAATACGATCGTCGACAACGACGGAAACGTCATCGCGGTGCTCGATTGGGAGCTCACTACGCTCGGCGACCCGCTCGCCGATGTGGGAGCCATGCTTTGCTATTGGGCGCGACCAAACGATGACGTAGTGGCACTCACCGACCCTCCAACTCTTGCTGATGGGTTTCTTGAGCGTGACGAGGTCATCGCTCGCTACGAAAGGGAAATCGGTCGTCCGATCGGCGACGTCGGTTTCTACCACGCATTCGCAACCTGGCGATTGGCGTGCATCCTGCACGGTGTGGTCGACCGGTACCGAGCGGGGACTATGGGCGATGGGGATGACTTCGACCCCGATGCCTGGGAAGCCCAAGTAGAACAACTTGCGTCGATGTCGCTGGACATCATTGGCGAATCCGCTACATGAGCCAGGTTGGAGACCAAAACGAACATCCTCCAAAGGATGCAAACCCCGAGCAGCCTCCCAAGAGGAGAACGTGGTTGCGCGCTGGGGTCGCGGGTATCGCTGTCGTGGTGGCGTTGATGGTGGGGCTAAGCGCAGCAGGCGTCGGCGATGTCATCGACCTTCCCGCGTGGGCAAATGTGGACGGGGTCGATGTGCCGCTCATTGGCGACACCGATGCTCTCGTGTGCCGGCTCGAACAGGTGGAAGGGACAACCAGCGTTCAGATTTCCCTCGAGGACGGCGATGAAGATTCCTACTCGGATTTCGTCCATGTCTGGAACAACGGAGTGCTCATCGACAGCGACGACTTCGAACAAATTCGCCCTGGACTGTTTGTGGCAGCATCCACCGACGGGATCGACGAGCAGTTCTACGCCCTATCGCCAGAGCCACTGCCCGAAACACGTCACTTCTGCTCGTCGCTGATTCTCGACCGAGGCTGACCGAAACGACTGGGCTTAGCCCAACGTGGCGTGCTCAATTGCTTCGATCAACCGGAGGGCGAGCTGCAATTGCACCTCTGCACGCTCCAAATTTTGGTCAGGAGAAGAAACGCCGTAGTACACGTCTCCCTCCAGGTGATCTGCGAGAAACCGAGCCGCGTTCTCAACCGTGAGCAAAGGACCCGACAAAAGCATCGCCTGATGTTCATCATCGGTCAGTGACTCACGGAAGGCCGCAAGGAACCCACGGTTCACCGCTTCGATCTGCAACATCAGCTCTTCAGGGGTTGCGTCTGGAATATGGCGGGTTGCGGAGCGAACAAGTTCACCAATGTCGGACAATACCGATCCCGGCATGGTCGTATCCAGATCGATGATCGTCCGAGCACCCGTTGGGCCGATGATGCAGTTCGGACCTTTGGCATCATTGTGCGCGTTCCGCGTTGGCGCGTGATTCCATGCCTCAAAGCTCGAACTCAACCGGAGTCGATCGACCGCCACCAACAGCTGCTCAACGAGCGGCTGGCAGCCCTCAAGACGGTTGCTTGAGTCTGCGTCCACCGCGGATTCGAAATCGGCGATGCGGCGATCAAAGTCGTGGTATCCCTTGACGTGCTCGGCCAGCTCTAACCCATCGATCGCGTGGGCGAAGCGGCCAAAGGCTCGCGCCATCGACTGAGCTCCCTCGGGAGTCGTGACCGGCGGTGTTGCAGCTCCGTCGAGGAATCGATAGCAACGCCAGTGAGCACCTTCGGCTTCGACGATGCGATGCCCCTCCACCGAGCGAAGAAACGACAACGTCGAAAGGTTCCGCTCCTCTAGCCGCTGTGCGATGAGCTCGATGTTGCGCATCAGAGCATCGAAATCGGAAAACGCAGTCGAGTTCAACTGCTGGACGATGACATCGCCGTCTTCGGTTCGAACCACAGCGCTCTGGTTGATGTGCCCGGCAGCCAGGACACGAACCGTGTCGATCACGGGCAGCCCAAAGTGGGTACGCACCAAGTCGACCAAATCAAGATGTTGCATGTTTCTCCAGGCCACCGCGCGCCTCGTAAGGCTAGGGTCATTTGACCATCGGCCGTTGTCGGCGTCACCTAATGACAAAAGCCCAGACTTTGTCGTTCGTAATGCCTCGTGACGCTGATAACCTGGCGCTCCGAGAAATCCGGGGGCTATAGCTCAGTTGGTAGAGCGCTTCCATGGCATGGAAGAGGTCAGGAGTTCAATTCTCCTTAGCTCCACGTTTTCTCTCCTTCGTCGAGAAACTCGAGTTGCTCGCCCAGGGGCTCACAACGTCCTTGACACACGAGCCTCCCTTTCGTCGGGAAGCCGCTTTATCCAGCGACAGCTTCGGTGAATTGGGCTTTTTGTTCGTCGGTGTAGGTGTCTGTACCGAGAAATGCATCGACGACAATCTCCCTGCCGCGCTCGGGCAAGGCGCCGTCCTCGACTGCCAACCGAACTTGCTCACCAAACTCCGGGGCCGACGAGGTGCTGAGTAGGAGCTCGGGGGTGAAAGATGCAGTGACGGGGAGGTTCCATTGCGGGCAATAGGTGATGACCGCTACGACCGTGAGGGTCCTAAGGACATCGGCGTCCAATCCATCCGCTATACGCCGCGCGTTGAATTGCTCCCAGCCGTCTGCAAAATTCTCGGCGCTCGACGAACTCGCGATTCGCCCACAGTCCACCCGAGCGAGCAACTCGGCCTGCTCCTCAGAAAACGTCGCTCCTCCAAAGGACCCAAGGAGTGCCGAGAATTCGGCGTACGCCGCGTCGAGATCCTCAACGATCCCCGGATCGGCTGCAACTCCCGTCGCTTCTGCTGCTTCCGAAGCGTCCGGGACCAGGCTGGATGCTTCCAGGGAATCCGATGCCGACGACGAGCAAGCCGAAGCCACTAGTGCCAATGCAAACCCCAAACCAACGAACATCGACTTGGCATGCACTCTGAACCTCATCTGACCAGGGTTCCTTCATTCCTCTTCGTGGGATTCACGCAGCGCACCGGGAGCCGAGGCCGAATCTTCGCGCCACTCGAGGTGGGGCCGGTCTCGATAGAGCCGCTCGAGTTCGTAGTAGACGCGGTGATCCTCATCGAAGATGTGGCAGATGAACGGCCCGAAGTCGATCAGAACCCACTCGTAGGTATCGTCACCCTCGCGACGGATCGGCTTGGGTCCGCCACCGCGCATCACTTGTTCTTCGATGTTTCGAGCGATCGCCCGAACCTGGCGAGGATTGGCGCCGGCGCTGATCACAAAGAAGTCGGTGATAGCTAAGACTTCGGCGACATCGACGATCAACGTGTTGCTCGCAAGCTTGTCGTCGGCAGCTCGCGCAGCAAGAACCGCAAACTCAGCGGCATCGTCTTCAGCGGATTGCAAGGCGCTTGGTGAACTCATTACCCCTGAGGCTATGCGAGTGATGCGACGACGCGAGAGTCGACCGTCAGAACCCGGTAGGTACGGTCGCCATGATTACGGTGATCGTTGCCGTGGCATCCTCGAGCGGAACATTCTCCAGCTCCGCCTCAAACTCCTCGGCGAGCACCTCAGCGAGCACCTCACCCGAGGGATCATGTAGCTGAATACGGTTTGCACTCTCGGGTTCCCCATCGGTGTTTCCCAGGATGGTCACACGTCCACCGCTCACCGTGATCGTCTCAACGAAGCCAACTTGATCGATTTCGCCAAGCGTGGAATCCAACAACAGCACCGATGGCCGATCGCCGGGAACCAGTTGAGCCGGGAAGGGCACAATTTGTGCGAACAATTGCCGGATCGAGGCATCGTCGGCGAGGTAGCGAGTCGTCTCTGGCGGGACGCTCGACAGCGTGGCGGTCGGGATTGGCCGATAGGAGACTTCGCCACTCGCCAGTGCCCCGATCACCGCGGAGAATCCAGTATCGAGGTCGAACAGCTCGGGTCGTTCGTCGGCCCCGGCGGTCCGCGATATCCACGACCTCCAGATTTCTTGTTGCCGCAACGCGAGCCCCAGACTGGGCTCCGTTGGATTCTGGTGGCTGGCGATCAGCGCGATATCGAACAGGTCGAAGCTGTCGGTCCCTGCGGGAAGCAATACCGAACGCACCCCCTGTTCGATCTCCACGAGGTCGGCTCGTAGCGATAAGTCCAACGGCAGATCCTCTCGCATCAACGAGGTCCAGGCCGAAGCATCGAGCACCACGACATCGGAGAAACCCGCGCCGGCGGTTTCACCAAGTTGGGCTACCACGGGATCGAGCCCTTCGGATGCGAAGACTTCTGCGAGCGTCGGCGACTCCGCATCCAGAACAAAGGTCGAGGGGAACGAAACTACCGAGCCGCCTATCCCCTCCCCAGCCGGTGCGAGGATGGTCGCACCAACCAGCTCCGCACCGCGAGAGGTGACGGTCGTGTGCACGACAAGCAGCGTCGGGGTTGCGTCGGTGAAGGCACGAAAGCCTGGGGCTGCAGGGTCAAGGATGACCTCGCTCACCGACCCCGACGAAGATTCAAGAACAGCGACTTGCAGGCTCCTACCAACGAAGAACCCGCCGACGATGACCGCGAGCAGAAACCCGGCAAAGGCAAAGGTGAGCCGTCGACGTGTCGTCTCGGTCACCGACCGGAACCACCCTTCGACTCTTCCATGCCATGAAAGAGTCCTTCTCGCACAATGATCTCCTCGACGCTCTCAGGGGTGAGCCCAGCGATCGGCTTGCCAAGGTTGACTCGCCGACGGATGTCGGTGCTCGAAATTTCGAGGCCGGGTAGCTCCAGGGAGATCCAGGAGAATTCCGGTGGTGGAGTGTCGGCCTCAGAGCCGCGTCGAGGGAAGACGGCAATAGTCGCTACGGATGCGAGGTCCTCATGGCGCTCCCAGGTATCAAGCCCCGCTGCAGCGTCACTGCCCAGCAGCAGGAAAAGTTCGACATCATCTCCGGCGAAACTCTCGAGTGTGTCGATGGTGTAGCTGTTTCCGGAGCGCTGTAGCTCGATATCGGACACTGTCGCCTTGGTCACAGGGGCAAAGGCCACCTCGGCCATCTCCAGACGCAGTTTGGCCTCAGTGATGGTCCTGGCGCCGACCTTTTGCCACGGAACCCCAGCGACGGTCACAACCAGCTCATCTAGCTCCAGCTGATCGATGGCAGCTGCCGCCAGAACTATGTGTGCGACATGAGGAGGGTCAAAGGTCCCCCCAAATACACCGATTCGTCGTTCTTGATGCACTCCGACACGATAGAGCCATCACGGTTCAGAGCGAGGTTTCGGTCGTCTTCTCGCTCGGTGAAACAGTGCCGCTGGCTACTAACTTTGCCAGAAGAATTCCGACCGTCTCAAGATTCTGCTCACATAGTTCGATAGACCTATGTATTTACTTGACTCCACCCGCAGTGACCGAATTCATAGCCTGTGCTCTAGGTGTTCGCGCCTGTGATGTACTTGAATCTATCTTCAGTTCCAACGTTGGAATCAAACTTTCCCCCGATATAGGGAATCACCACCCGGTGAAACCCGTTAAGTGAAGCATCATGAGTGATTCAGTAGGCCAGTACCTAAATGAGATCGGGCTCGTTCCCCTGCTTACAGCGCAGGAAGAACGCGAGCTCTCCAAGATCATCGAGCGAGGCGCTGAAGCGCGCGCTCAAAAAGAAGAGGGCGAAACAGGTCGAGACCTAGACCGTGCAATCCGGGAGGCAGCCGCCGCCAAGGATCGGTTCATTCGAGCCAACCTTCGTCTTGTCGTAAGCGTCGCGCGCCGCTACCCATTGCCTCCGGGCATGGAGCTGCTCGACTTGATTCAGGAAGGCAACCTCGGTCTTGAGCACGCCGTCGACAAGTTCGACTGGCGAAAGGGCTTCAAGTTCTCGACGTACGCCACCTTCTGGATCCGTCAAGCTATCGGCCGTGCCCTCGATCAAAAGGCCAGCCTCGTTCGCCTTCCTGGCGATCGTTCGGCCAGCCTTCGTGCCGCCCTTCGTCAGGTTTCTGGCGATGGCGATGAACTCGACGAGGAGCATGCTCGCCTGCACCGGTTGACGACGCCTACGTCGCTCGACCGCACCATCGGCGACGACGACTCCAACGAGCTTGTCGATCTGCTTCCCGATGCAAAGCCCGGCCCTGAGGCCGAGGTTATGGCTCGCGCCGAAGAGGAAATGGTGACGGGCTTGCTCGACATCCTTGATCCTCGTGCTCGCTATGCCGTCGAACAGCGTTTCGGCCTGCATGACGGTCGCAAGCGCAGCTATCGCGAAGTTGGCGAAGAGCTCGGTGTCACAGCCGAAGCTGCTCGCCGCTTGGTCAAGCGTGCCGTTAGCTCGGTTCGCGATCACGCAGCTGAGAAGGCAGCGCACTCCGCCGCCTAAGCAATTCAATCGAGACAAATCACGTCAGGGACCGTCGGCTTCGGCCGGCGGTCTTTCTCGTTTTGGTGGACGTCGAAGGCGGTACGCGAAGGCGGTTCTTCTCGCTCCCCCTCCAATTGGTCGATCGGCCTAGGGATATTCCCAATTACCACTAAAGCCGCAAATCATTACCACTAAAGCCGTAAATCCGCTGACCCGAACCCTAAAGGTAAGCGTCCACAAACCGATTGCTAACTAGTCAACCCTGACTGTGAAAATGGTGCTCTCGCACCGGAAAGTGCATCTCATGCCAAACGTCGAAGAATCACTCAAAGAAGCAATGACTATCACCGGTGCCGTCGGCGCCGCATTGGTCGACTTCGGATCCGGAATGACCCTCGGAACCGCAGGTGGCGAGACCATCAACCTTGATGTCGCCGCTGCTGGAAACACCGAAGTCATCCGCGCAAAGCTCAAGACCATGCAATCGCTTGGCCTTGACGACGAGATCGAAGACATCTTGATCACCCTCGGAACCCAGATCCACTTGATCCGCCTTCTCCAGAAGCACAAGGGCCTCTTCATGTACCTCGCTGTCACCCGCGAAGGTTCAAACCTGGCCATGGCTCGCCACAAGCTTCAGAGCATCGAAGAAGCACTCGCTATCTAATCGAGCCTTTCGACTACGTATCGCTGATGCATACTGCTCCCAAACTCACGTTTGATTTCAAGGTCGTTATTGCCGGTCCATTTGCGGCCGGCAAGACGACCTTGATTCAAGCGAGCTCAGACACGCCACTGGTTGGAACCGAGGCGCCCACAAGCGGCCCGGAATCTGACGTGAAAGCCATGACCACTGTTGGCATGGAATACGGCACGTTGACCTTCGAAGGTTCGCAGTTCGATGCCGAACTGCGGCTCTATGGGGTACCGGGGCAGGAGCGCTTCAGCTTTATGTGGGACATCATGGCTGTTGGCATGGATGGTTTGTTCATTCTTGTCGACGCCAGCCGTCGGGAAACGTGGACAGAAAGTGCGGCTGTTGCTCGACACTTCGAGCGCATAGCTCAGACACCAACGATTGTGGGAGTGAACGTTCGATCGGGAGATTCCGTCGACGACCTACTCCCAGAAATCGAATCAACGATGGCCCTGAGCAATGCCCGTCTGGTGCCGTTCAACGTCATGGATCGCAACGAAGCTCGCGACGCACTAGTCGAACTTCTGATTGAAATCCTCCACCACGCAACACAAGGACAAGCAGCATGAGCGCAATCGATACCGCATCAACTGAATACGCTCAGGCAAGCTCGGCCCTCGCTGACCTCTACACGGCCATCCCACTTATGCGTGGGTCGCTCGTAGCATCGGTGGACGGACGGGTCCTTGTGGCCGACCTCGACGAGAGTCGACAAGGCGCAACAGCAGCAGTCGTTGCATCGAGCTTCGCTCTTGGCGCAAAGCTCGCCGAAGTTATTGGTACCAGCGGGGTCGAAGAAATGACCGTGCAAACAGACGATGGTTACATCTGTTTGTACGCGGTCGGTGAACGGGCAGTCCTCGCCACGTTAGCAATGCCCGACGCGAACCTTGGTCTCCTCAATCTTCGATCACGTGAAACGGCTGTCAGCCTCGCTGCTGACGTTTCTGTGCTCCTTGAAAGAACCAGTTCGTGAACCCTACTGACGCTTTAACTCTCTCTGGAACGCTCGGTAATAGCGCACTAGTTGACACGCTTCGCCTCGCTGCGCAGCAAAACACCTATTGCACGATCCAAGTCGCCGGAGCTCCCACCTCTGGTGAGATCCATCTTGCCAATGGCCAGATTCTCATCAAAGGCGCAGCCGATCCAGATCAGCGCCAACAAGAAATCAATGCGGTCTTCGCGATGTTGCGAGCATCGCTCTCCGAGACCGGCGCCTTCCGCTTGGTGCCGTTATCTCACAGCCCCGGTGCAGATTCCACACCTCGGATGGCCGTCGAAGCGGCTATCTACAGTGCTACAACGAATCCTACGGCTGCACCTGCACAAACTTCGCCCGCGGCGACGGCCCCTGCGCCCGCAGCCCCCGCCTCGGCGGCGAGTACGACCGCTCCGGCCGACGTAGCGACCCCGACCCCACTGCGACCACCAGCCGATGACCCGGCTACTGCCGTTGTCACTCCGCAAGCAACCGCTCAGCCCGAGCGTCGGGTTCGCGCCTCTCAGCTCCGCAAGATTCTTCGCTCCGGCGGTTCGATAACCGAACACCTCCCGACCGCCTCGGAAGCGCCGACAGGTGCCAGCGAACAGCCAGACCGCAACGCCGCGCTGCGAGAGCTCATCGGTCAGCTCGCTACCGACTGAAGAACCGCACCGTGATGGGCGTTCTTGCCCGTTGCCTTCTACACTTCAGCGTGTGAGTACGCACACCTGGAATCCACAAAGCTGGCGAAACTTCACTGCCCTGCAGCAGCCAAATTGGCCCGCCGACGGCGACCTCGAGCAAACCTTGAAGATCCTGGGCGACCAGCCTCCACTCGTGTTTGCGGGCGAGGCGCGAAATCTCGTAGCCGAGCTCGGTGCAGCGAGTCGTGGAGAAGCCTTCCTTCTCCAAGCTGGCGACTGTGCAGAGTCCTTCGAGAGTTCTGCCGACAGTATTCGCGATCGTCTACGAGTGATCTTGCAGATGGCGATCGTTTTGACCTACGCGGGCGGCATGCCAGTGGTGAAGGTCGGTCGTATCGCTGGCCAATTCGCCAAGCCACGGTCATCGGATATGGAGAGGCAGGGCGACGTCGAGCTGCCGTCGTTCCGTGGACACATCATCAACGACATCGGCTTTTCCGAGAATGAACGACGTGCGCAGCCCAACCGACTGTTGATGGCCTACAACCGGGCAGCGGCGACGCTCAACTTGGTCCGGGCCTTCACCCGTGGTGGGTTTGCTGACCTCAGCCAGGTCCATCAGTGGAACCAAGAGTTCGTCGCCGACAGTCCCATTGGCGAGAGATACGAGGCAATGGCGCTCAACATCGAGCAGTCGTTGTCGTTCATGCGTTCCTGTGGCATCGATCTCGATCGAGATAGCGCCCTCAATGAAGTCGACTTCTACACGTCGCACGAAGCGCTCCTTCTCGACTACGAAGAAGCGCTCACCCGCCAAGACTCCCTCACCGGTGATTGGTACGACTGCTCGGCCCACATGCTCTGGATCGGCGAACGCACCCGCCAACTCGACGGCGCACACATGGAGTTCCTTCGTGGGGTCAAGAATCCGCTCGGTTGCAAGGTCGGCCCAACGGCAACAGTCGATGATGTCGTGGGTATCTGCGAGATGCTGAACCCCGACAAGATCGAGGGTCGCGTCACGCTCATCACTCGAATGGGTGCCGAGAAGATCCGAGACACTCTCCCGCCGCTACTCGCCGCGGTCAAGGAGACGGGACATCCGGTTCTGTGGGTGTCAGACCCAATGCATGGCAACACCTACACCGCCTCCAATGGCCACAAGACCCGTCACTTTGACGCAATCGTCGATGAGATCGCTGGCTTCTTCGAGGCGCACCAAGCTGCCGGAACTATCGCTGGCGGCATACATCTCGAACTCACTGGAGATGCGGTGACCGAATGCGTCGGCGGTGGCGACGGTATTGGTGACGACGACCTCGCAAGCGCATACGAAACCATGTGCGATCCCCGACTCAACGGCCGTCAGGCTCTCGACGTCGCGTTCCGCGTCGCCGACATGCTGAAGCCTCGCTGACGCGTGCGGTGCCAACGGCTCCGCCGTCATTTTGGCACCTACGCTTACAGCCCATCGTCCCCTCCGGGGGCCGAACATGTGCCACGGAGGCTGGGTGCCCGAGGCGGCGTTGATCGAGCGGGTGCTCAGCCTGCGACACAAGATCTATCGCGCCTTTTATACCTATACGGTACTTTTTCGCGACAGATCTCAGAGGCTCTTGCCGAATGAAGCGAGGGTTTGACGGGCGACTTCGGCGTCTTCTCGCGTGAGTGTTTGGGCGA
>CAYTUB010000015.1:0-44537 GCA_964441145.1 uncultured Acidimicrobiales bacterium | reverse complement strand
CGGCGGAGTGCCATGCCATGCGGATGAAGAACGGGCCGTAGTGCCCGTAGTCGGCCGGCCACCATGACTTCGAGTCGGTCATGAGCGCGGTCAAGTCGGCCTTGACCGCAGCCAGGTCGAGCTTCGCGAACTCATCGGCGTAGTTAAAGTCGTCGTCCATCGGGTTCGACTGCGCCGACCCTTGATCGAGGATGTTCAAGTTGAGCTGGTTTGGCCACCACTTCTGATTGGCAGACGAACCGACTTCGTTCTGATGGAAGACCGGGCACTTTTCCTCGGACATAACGTTCCTTACATTTCTGTCGTGACTAGGTAGTCGTAGTTAGATGATCGTATTTCGGTGTGCTCTCGCCGAAGCGAGGGCGGTTACGTCGCCGAAGCGACTTTGTTTGCTGCAACGCAGGTCGCACAGTAGCCCCAGTACACGACCTCTGCTTCGTCTATGACAAAGCCGTGGTCGTCATCTGCGACAAGACAGGGCGTGTCGCCCACTGCGCAATCGACGTCAAACATCAACGTGCAGCTTCGACAGATCAGATGGTGATGGTTGTCGCCGGCTCGGTCCTCGAAACGTGCGGAGGATCCTGCGGGCTGAATTCGCCGGAGGATGCCCTTGTCGACCATGGCTGTAAGGCCGTCATACACCGCTTGTTTCGAGATCGAACCGATCTCGGTCTTCACCATTTCCAATATGTCGTCTGCTGTTGCGTGAGGATGACCGCCGACCGCGCGCAGAATCGCCAAGCGTTGCGCAGTGACCTGCAGTCCACTCGATCGAAGCTGTTCTCCGGGGGTCATCGGCGAACATCCAATCAGCAACTCTGGACTAAGTCAAGTATTTGTTTGGTGCCATATTCGGCAAAGAAGTCACGATCCCTGCGCCGCTTGTGCGCTGCATCTGTCGGCGCCACGACCAACACGCTCGCGCCATTGCGAATCGCTGGTGCAAGCTCCGCTCGGAGCATGGCGCGGTGAGCCCGTGACGATATCGAGCCGCCGGATTGGGGCACCATTGGAGCGAGGACGAGGACGACATCACCCCGTTCGACCGTGATGAGGTCTGCGTTGGTCGGAGAAAACACTGCGCCGTCTACATGCCAAGCTCCGGCGATCTCGATGGGGCCATTCACAAAGGGGATTGCCGCCGATGCCCGCACGAGGGCCACTACGTCGGCCTCGTCGACGAGTTGGGGCGCAATACGGCTCCCCCGTCTGCGCACAGCGACAACACGAGCACCCGGGTGATACGGAGCTTCCGGCACGCCGTATTCGGCCTGTTCGCGTCCCAAGGGTGAAACCGCCGCAATACCACGACCGATCATCCGACGAATCGCACTCACCACATGATCGCGGCGACGGGCGGTCCAGCGGGCACCGTTCTCTGCCGATCGGAACAGCTCGAGCGCGCCCATGTGTCCCGACTCGTTGGGCACCGCCCGCGGCTCGGCGTGAGCGGCGAGGAATGCACCAGCCGATGTGCCGATGATCGTTGCTGCGTCTTCATGCCGCCAGCCAGTGTGCGCCTGGATCACATCAAGGATGGCCCACATATAGGGGCCACCGGTTGGTCCGCCAGCACCGAGGACTACGTGGATCTGTGCCATTGGTCTTCACGCTAGCCGTGAAATTTCCACAGCTCATCCACCAACTTCCCCAACCTCATCCACTTGTACCTCACAGCCAACATTGGACACACTGACAACACACCCGCTTCCCGCGCCGAACCGAGAGGACTTCCCATGGCTGCATTCACTATCGAGCTGACCAACGATCGAATCGAGCACGTCCAGCGGGTCGACGCCTATCAACAAGAGGGTCCCCTCACCACATTCTTTACCGTCGGCGCCGACCGCCTGGTTATCGATTCGTGGTCCACACGCGTGGCGTCGTTTCGCACCGCAGACATCGTCACTGTCCGCCTCGCCAGCTAGCTATTGTGCAGTCATGATCAAAAAGCTCTTCCTCGTTCTCTCGACAACGGTGCTGAGCGTTGCTGTGTTCGCGTCAACTGCTAGTGCTAGCGACCGCGGCGTCGGGGCAACAGAGGAAGAACTCGAGAGGGCAACGGAGATCACCCAAGTCTTTATCCTGATTGGATTGGTCATGATCGCAATCGGTTACGGCATCTGGTTAGTCCGCCGCGGAAAGGCGAACCGAGACGCAAACTGAGCGCCCAATGACGCGTTGTGCGCTTCCATGAGTAAAGACTGGACTCATGTTGACGAGCGGCGCCCTGCTCCTGGCCTCACCGGGAATGCACGAGACGACGTTTGACCGTACGGTGATCTTCCTCCTCGAGCACGATGAGAGCGGTTCGATGGGCTTGGTTCTCAACCGTCCGAGCGACATGTTGGTCAGCGATGCGCTCCCCGACTTTGGACGCTTAGCTAATCCCGACCGCCTTTACCTTGGTGGCCCTGTCGAGGAAGGGACCGCTTTGGTGCTCGCAGAGCCCGTCGATCCCGCAGCACCCGACATGCATTTCATGCACAACGGAATTGGGCTTCTCGATCTGGCGACCGAGCGGGACCCGTCCTTCCACCTGCAACGCGCCCGCGTCTTTAGCGGGTACGCCGGTTGGGGTCCCCGCCAACTCGAAGGTGAACTTCGAACTGGTGCATGGATCATCGGCAACTGCCACGACGACGATCTTTGGGCAACCGACCATTCACGCCTGTGGGGTCAGGTTCTTGCTCGTCAAGGTTCGATGAATGAGTTCCTACGGACCTATCCCGGACAGCCTTGGCTGAACTAAGCAGCCCTGAGCTAGTTGTCAGCCGATTAGGTTGATGTCCCAGAGCACTTTCTCCAGCGCATCATTCGCCGAGATCGATGAGTACGCCAACGGACGTTCCTCGGTGACACAACTCGGCACTGGCGCCAGGATTGTCGACGGGGTTGGGTGACAGAACTGCACCACGCTGAGCCGTTCGCCGGGATCATCGGGATCTCCAACGACTCGATGCGTGCCAGCGGCGATCGATCCGTTTGACAATCGTTCGAGCATCATTCCGGTGTTGATGATCATGTGACCATCCGGGGGCGCAACGTCGACCCATGAGTCGTTGACGAGGACTTGCAGCCCCTTGGCGGTCGCTCTCGGGAGAGCGGTGATCAGGTTGATGTCGTCGTGAGCGCCCGCCCACACGTGTTCGTTTCCTGGAGCTTGGTCCATCGGTGGATAGCGAATTGCCCGGGTCAACGTGGGGCCGTCGGTGACCATCTCGTCGAAGAAGCCCTCGGCACAACCCATAGCTGTGGCGACGATTCTCAGGAACCGTCGCTGGATCGCCGCGATCTGGTGATGAAACGCCAACAGTGTTTCGGTGATACCTGGAACTGTTTCCTCGGGCAGCACTGGAGATGGATAGCTCCGGGGGTAGCGCGCCCGCAAGGGATGCGCCTCCGCCAAGGGCGCTCCCCAATTGAGCATCTCTTTCCAGTCCGCGTGTTCGGCGTCGGCTGCTGTTTCGATCAGGAGCCCGGTGTATCCGGTTTGACCATGGGACCCCTCCGCGGTGCAGCGCTGCTTCTCCTCGGGTGGGCTCGAGAAGAAGGTGGCCAACATCTCGTAGGACTCATCGAGGACCTCTTCGGAGAGGTCGTGAGCGGTGTAGACGAAGCCATTGCCCAAGGATCGACGGACACCATCGACAACGGCGGCCTTCGCCGCTTGGTCTCCGGTCTCAAAGGCCAGCAGATCGACATCTAGGATCTCGACGTTCATGGGCACGAGAGTAGCCGCAGGTCGCCGACGCGGTGATGTCCCATAGACTCCGTTTCGATGAACCAACCAGACCCACGCAGCTGCGACTTTGTCGTGTTCGGAGCAACGAGCTTCGTCGGCAAGATCCTGTGTAGCTATCTCGACACGCGGCTGGCCAACACCGATCAGACCTGGGCGATTGCTGGTCGGGACCAGGCCAAGCTCGACGCGGTCAAGGCAACGCTCACAACGCCGGTCGATACGATCATCGCCGACGCCCACGACAGAAGCTCCCTCGATGAGCTCGTCGGACACGCCACGGTAGTGATCTCGACCGTTGGCCCTTATGCGCTGCACGGCTCCATGCTCGTCGAAGCTGCGGCAGCTGCCGGCACCGATTACTGCGATCTCACAGGTGAGCCGCAATGGATGCAGCGCATGATCGACGCCCATAGTGAAGCTGCGACCGGCAGCGGTGCACGCCTCGTCCATGCGTGTGGATTTGACTCCATTCCCTCCGACCTAGGAGTCGCCTACACCCAGGAGTCAGCGATCGAACGCTTCGGAAAGCCATGTTCTCAGATCTCCATGCGGGTCAAGGCCATGAACGGCGGCATCAGCGGTGGTACCGCGGCCTCGATGTTGCAACTCGCCGAGGAGGCCCAAAATGACCCTCAGGCCCGGCGTATCCTCGCAAACCCCTACGCACTCGCTCCCGATGGGATGCGCGAGGGCATTGCCCAACCAAACGTCCTTGCGCCCCGCTCCGACGACGTCTCTGGAAGCTGGATAGCGCCATTCGTGATGGCGGCGGTAAACACCCGTGTTGTGCACCGAAGCCATGCCCTGCTCGGACGCCCGTGGGGTAACGACTTCTCCTACGATGAGGCAACCATGACCGGCACTGGCGCACCTGGGTTGGCGCGGGCAGCAGCAGTGGCCGCCGGAGTCGGTGGACTTGCCGCCGCATCCTCCGTCACGCCGCTCCGGCGAGCACTTGGCTCACGGGTTCTGCCCCAGCCAGGAGAGGGACCCAGTCCTCAAGCCCAACGTGATGGCTTCTATGACTTGCGGTTCTTCGGCACCACAGCAGATGGCGACACGATCACAACCAAGGTTACCGGCGACCGAGATCCCGGTTACGGCTCAACCGCCAAGATGCTCGGCGAGGCCGCGATTGCGTTGTCCAGCGCTGACCCCGCGGACGTACCCGGTGGGTTTTGGACTGCGGCAACCGCCTTTGGAGGAACAGCCTTCGTCACGCCGCTACAAGCCCACGCAGGACTTGACTTCAGCGTCGTCGAATAACGTTCATCGGATTACGACAGCTCAGGTACCTGGCGGGACAAGCCGGCGTTGCTTCGCGCCTCTCGCACCCGGCGTTGTTCCAGAACTGCGTGCACCTCTGCGCCCACCAGAACCGCAAGGGCCAGTAGCTGCAACCACAGCAGGAGAACAACAATCGCGGCAAGAGTGCCGTAGGTCTCGTTGTAGCTGCCGAAGTTGTTGGCGAAGAATCCAAACCCCCATGACACGACCACAACAAGGATCGTTCCAACCATCGCGCCCTTGCTCAACAGGCCACCAACACCGCCGGGCACCAGTTCGCGTTGCCGTTCCGGATCAGCGGACGGTCCAACTCGATACAGCACCGTCAGCGCGATGACCATAAAGACACCGAGGCCGACGAACCGGCCGATGTTGACCAGAAGACTGACTCCTGAGGAATCGATAAACGAGTCGATCAAAGCCGGAACCACGGTCATCGCGAAGACCATCGCAGCCAAGGTCACGATCGTGCCGAGCAGTAACGCAATCGCCGTCAGCCGTTTGATGACAAAGTTTCGGGACTCGCGACGATCAAAGACAACGTTCAACGCTTCCATGAGCTGACCAACGGCCCCCGACGCGCTGAACACCGAAAGCGCAATACCGACAGCCGCAGCGATTCCAGCGCTTGAGTCACCGCCCTCTGCGATCGAAGTGATCTGCGCGCTGAGAAAGTCCTGTGTCTCCTGTGGCGAGGCTTCCAACGCCGACTCGACCTCTGAGACCAACACATCAGGGTCGGCCACCAATGCCGTAATCGATACCGCAGCACCAAGCGCCGGGATCAGTGCAATGAAGCCAAAGAACGCGACCGCAGCGGCAAAGATCGGCAAGCGATGCTCTTTGATCCGCTCTCGAAGTTCGGTGACCAATCCAATCTCCGGATCGACCACCTCGGATTTGCGAGCCAAAACGTCGCCCTTTCGTTGCGCCTCCGGCTACCGTCTCAGGTGTGGAGCCATTCGTCTTTGGGGTTGACCTCGATGGGGTCTGCGGAGACTATACGTCCGCTTTTCGCACCGTTGCAGCTCGGGAGCTTGGAGTTTCCGAGGATGCCCTTCCACTCGAACGTTCGTGGGATTTTCGCGAATGGGATCTCGACCGCGTCGGAGGGTTCGCTGCACTCCACGCCAAGGCCGTGGCCGAGGATCGCCTTTTCGCGGCCATGCCGCCCATCGACGGCGTGCGCGACACTCTTTGGCGACTATCTGATGCTGGCGTCCATATCCGAGTCATCACCCACCGTCTGTATGTGAACTGGGGTCACGCCGGAGCGGTTGCCGACACCGTGGAGTGGCTCGACACGCAGAAGATCCCGTATCGCGATCTTTGCTTCCTCGGCAACAAGCCCGATGTGGGAGCCGATATCTACATCGATGACGCGCCGCACAATATCGAACAGCTCCGAGGCGCTGGGTACGAGGCCATCGTCTTTGACCAGCCCTACAACCAAGACATCGATGGCCTTCGGGCTAAGGATTGGAATGCGGTCGAAGAAATCGTCATGGACCGAGCGGCGACACGGCTCGGGGCTATGCAGCCACAGCTGCCTGGGGTCGATGCCGGGGCCGACCGCTTAGATCGGAACCGCGACGCCGACTAGGTCGTTTGTGGGGCTCGGTCGCCCTATCGGTGCCGCAACTTCTCGCGGGCGGGTTCGAGGTCATCGGGGTTCGTCACACCAATCCACTCCTCGCCCGACTGCGGTACGTGGACGGTGAGCTGTCCGCTCTCACGAAGTCCGTCGACCACATCGGGAAGCAGATACTCCGTCTTGGGCTCCTCACCAAACTCGGCAAAGAACAGCTCCCACCCAGATGCGAGATGACCAAACAGCGACTGGGGAAAGGCGAACATATTCATCGAGACCAGCGCATCATCAGCATGTTCTCCGGCGGGGTCTTGTGACCGGATAACGCCATCGCCGCCTCGCTCAAGGCCGTGCGTTTCGTCAATCGAGCGCAACATGTCTCCATCGACTTCACACAAACCCCTCGAGACCGCGCCAACGGTGGGAAGGGTCTTGGCCAACTCAAACGCGACGAGCCCCGCTGTCTGGTCGTCGGCACCATCGAGCAAGTCGGCGGCGAGTTGAAACGACGTCGGGCCGTAGTAGTCGTCGGCGTTGACCACAATGAATTGGCCAGGCACCGCATCTCTTGCGGCAAGTACGGCGTGGGCGGTACCCCATGGCTTGTCTCGGGCCGGCCCTAGATCGTCCTGTCGCACGAGGTAGAAGCCATCGAGTGAGCCATATTGGCGTTCAAGGTGCGCCCGCACATCTTGTTCAATATCGGTTCGGATGATCAGGACGATGCGATCGCAGCCAGCGGCGCGACCATCCATGATTGCGAAGTCCAGAAATGCCTCGCCATTGGGACCGACCTCTACAAGCTGTTTCGTCCCGCCAAACCTGCTTCCGAGGCCTGCAGCCATGATCACCAGTGAAAGTTCCATCCCCTATTCGTAGCTCCCTACTGCGAAGACATCGCGGAAATAGGTCGAAACCTACAAAGACCCGCTGTCCGACACGTCCCTGTCTTCAACGCCTACGATCGGCACCAATGACCATCTCTGCGCTCGTTACCGATCTCGACGGCACCTTCTGGTCACCGGAAATGACGCTGCACGATGCATCGGTGGAAACCGTCGCGCGACTCGACGAGCACGGCATTCCGTTTGTCATAGCTACCGGTCGCCGGGCGCAAAGTACCCTTGGAGGCCTCGGTCCGCTCGGGCTCGCGGACAGGCCGGCGATCTTGATGAACGGCGCTCTTGCGCGCGACCGCCTCGACGGCCCGTCGTTCCATCGAAGCCTCATCGCCCCCAAAGACGCACAACGCCTCCGCGAGATCTTCATGTCACATGGCCTTGAGCCGCTGGTGTACATCGACGACCCCGAACGAGACGTTCTTGTGGCGCCCAGCGCCGCCGCCAGCGAGGGCTATATCGGCAACGCTCCCGGCATTCACCACGTCGATGACCTAGCCGCCGCAATGGCACAGGCACCGGTGACTGGGTTCGGGGCGTTTGGGTATCGGTCCGACTTCCTTACCGGCATCCAGTCCGAAATAGAGCGCGAAGGCTTGGCCTCAGCCATTATCAGCCCGTCTCACTATGAGCAAGACCACGGACTGATGGTGCAAGGGGCCGGGGTAGATAAGGCAACCGGCCTTGATGCGCTATGCGTTCGCCACGACATCGATCGCCAGAACCTGGCTGTGGTGGGCGACGGCCTGAACGACATCGGGATGCTTGCCTCGGCGGCAATAGCCATCGTTCCCAACAATGCGCCAACCGAGGTCCAAGCACTCGCTCACGCCGTAATCGAACCCAACGAACTCGGTGGCTGGAAACAGATTCCCGAGATCCTCGGGATGTAGTCTCGCCCTATGGCACGCATTGGATGGATTGGATTGGGGGCCATGGGTTTCCCGATGGCTGGACACCTCGTCAGGGGCGGACACGACGTCACGGTTTTCAACCGCACGACCTCGGTCGCTGAACGCTTCGTCGAAGAGCACCCCGAGGCACGTTTGGCAAGCTCGCCGGCCCAAGCCGCGAAAGACGCCGACGCTACCTTTCTCATCGTCGGCAACGATGACAGCGTACGGTCGGTGGCCTTAGGCCCAGACGGCGCCCTCGCCGGCATGCCAGATGGCTCGATCCTGATCGACCACACCACCGCGTCGGCGACCGTTGCGCACGAACTCGCTGAGGCCGCAGCCCCAAAGAACATCGGAGCGCTCGATGCGCCGGTATCTGGCGGCGAGGCCGGCGCCCAAAATGGCGTGCTCACCGTCATGTGCGGTGGGACCCAGGACACCTTCGATAAGGCCGACGCCTACATGCCCGCCTATGGCAAGACCCGCACCCTCATTGGAGATACCGGCGCTGGCCAAACAACCAAGATGGTGAACCAGCTCGCCATCGCTGGATTGCTCCAAGGACTGGCAGAGGCCCTGAATCTTGGCATGACCGCCGGACTCGACATGGGCCGGGTTCTCCAAACCATTACCGATGGAGCCGCCGGTTCGTGGCAGATGTCGAACCGCGGTGAGACCATGGTCGATGACCGCTTCGACTTTGGTTTCGCGGCCGAGTGGATGGTCAAAGATCTCGGTATAGCGCTCGCCGAAGCTGAACGACTCGGTGCTCCCACCCCTGTAGCATCGTTAGTCGCCGGGTACTTCGAAGAATTGATCGCTAACGGGGAAGCCCGAAGTGACACTTCGGTGTTAATTCGTCGGCTAAACAAATAGCCACCCTCAAGGAAAGCACGTCCATGACGCACCATGACCTACTGATAATCGGCACCGGCTCCGGTAACTCCATCCTTTCAGAAGCCTACGAATCCATGTCGGTCGGCCTTGTCGAACGGGGCAAGTTCGGCGGCACCTGCCTGAACGTTGGCTGCATCCCATCGAAGATGTTTGTGTACGCCTCCGAGATCGCTCACCTCGCAAAGGACGTCGGCCCGGGCCTCGGCGTCAACACGAGCTTCAGCGGAGCGGACTGGCCAGCGATTCGCGACCGAGTCTTTGGCCGTATCGACCCAATCGCAGCGGGCGGTGAACGGTATCGCGATGAAGAACAAGACTACGTCTCGGTCTATCGAGGGTCAGGACGATTCGTCGGCGAAAAGACCCTTGAGGTCGCCGGTAACGATGGGTCGACCAGCGAAGTGACCGCTGACCGGATCGTCCTCGCGGCCGGGGCTCGCGCTGTCGTTCCCGCACTGATCACCGAATCTGGCGTGCCATTTCATACCTCCGACACGCTGATGCGCGTCGATGAGCTCCCCGAGCATCTCATCGTTGTTGGTGGCGGCTACATCGGTGCCGAGCTCGGCAACGTATTTGGCTCGCTTGGATCAAAGGTCACGATTCTCAACCGCGGCGATGTCATGATTCGTGCGCAGGACCCCGATATTTCTCGACGCTTCACCGACGCCTACGCCAAGCGATTCGACGTCAGAACCAACACCACGATCGATGCGATTGAAGGCGACGCGAATCAGGTTCGGGTCCATGTCACCTCTCAGGGGCAAAGCGAAGTCATCGAAGGCTCAACGTTGTTCGTCGCTACAGGGCGAGTGCCCAACGGCGACGAGCTGGGCGTCACCGAGACCGGGGTCGAACTCAACGACAAGGGCTACGTCATTACCGACGGCACGCTGCGCACGTCGCATCCAGATATTTACGCCCTTGGTGACATCACCAATCCCGCGCAGCTCAAGCACACGGCAAACGCCGATGCTCGGGTGGTTTCACACAACCTGCTGAACCCTGAGGACCAGATCGAAATCGACCGTTCACTCACGCCATATGCGATCTTTGGGTCGCCTCAGGTCGCATCCGTTGGACTCAGCCAACCGGCAGCCGAAGCCACCGGGCGTCCGTTGTCGATCGTTGTGCAGCCGTACGGTTCAGCCGCATATGGGTGGGCTATGGAGGACACGACGAGCGTGTGCAAACTCATTGCAGACTCCGAAACCCGTGAGTTGCTCGGCGCGCACATCATTGGCCCGCAGGCCTCCACACTGATCCAGCAACTCATTCAAGGCATGGCCTTTGGCCAAAATGTGGATGAGATGGCACGAGGACAGCTCTATATCCACCCTGCACTAACTGAAGTCGTGGAACAGGCCCTGCTCGAGCTGTAACGGGCTCAAGGGCCTCCTCAATTGTTCCCAATAGGTAGGACACAGGGTCAAAAGGCCTATAGGGAGTAGCAGTCGCGATCCGAACTACCTAGAGAGCCCAAGTTCTGGGCAGTTCTGGGAGATAACGGACTGCGAATGAGTGACACGCTAAACACTGAGGACGATCCGGGAATCGACGGCACAAGTGACGCTCCCGAAGAGATCAAACGCGGTTCGATTCGCACGAACCTTCTTCGTCGTATTCTCCCTGTAGTTCTCCTTCCACTTCTTGGCCTTGGAATCCTCGCGATCCTCGGTGCTGTTCTGATTCAGTCACGTACCTCTGATGCGGTGAACTCGGCTGAGGACATTCTCAACACCGAGGTTGTGGCCGCTGGCGCCGAGCGCTCAGCTGACACGAGTGCTCGTGCGGTCGCCGAATTCATCGACGAACTCGTGCTTCGAACCGTGCGTACCACCTCCGATGCCGCATTCCGCGAAACCGTGGTCCAGGCAAGCAACGGAAATGACGAAGATGAAGTGCGCGCCGAGGTTGTCGCTCGAACAGCCCGAGACCAGATCACTATCTCTGAAGAAAACCTCCAAGTTCTGATCGTCGCTGAAGACGGTCGATCTCTTGGCTCGACGCACGAAGAGACCCTCGACGACTACGCCACTGCTCCATGGTTCACCCAGGCGTTAGATGAAGGCGCTTCTTTCCGTAGCTTCGTCTTGGATGGCGAACACCCCGCGTCGCTGGAACTCGCGGTCCGAGTCGTGGGACCCGCAACCGTCGATGGAACCGCAGTTGTTCGAGTCCGTGCACCGTTATCAAACATCCATGGGCTCGTTGACCAGCTGGCGCTCGAAGGTGGCGTAACCGCAGGCATCGCCGATATCAGCAGCTCGGTCATCATCGCCGATACCGCGACCATGCACGATCCTGGGATCGTCTTTCTGACGGACCAATTCGAGAACCCCGAAAGTGGCATCAATGTCGAACAGATGTCCGATGAATTGATGGTCGAGGGCGGGCCAGGTGCTGTAATCGACGAAGAAATCATTACCGCTACCCGAAGCGTCGCCGCCGAGCAGAACAACGAGTTGGGTGTTACCGCCGACTGGATCGTGCAAACGAACCAGTCCGCAGAGGTCGCTGGCGAATCTCTCAGTGAGATCCGAGACGTAGCAGAGACTGTGGAGCGTCAGCGAGCAACGATCTTTGTTGCCGTGGGCTTCCTCCTAGTCCTTGCGCTGTTCCTCGCCTACATGGCGATTCGTGCGATCGCTTCGAACATCACCGCTCCAGTAGCGCAGCTTTCCGAGCAAGCTCGAATTGCTGCCGAAGAGGGCATTCCTGCCATCGTTGAAGCAGCTCGAACATCTGAGCAGCTGCCTGATCTTCCAGACTTCGAGGTTGAGACCAACGATGAGCTCGCACTATTGGCCGACTCGCTCAACACCATGCAGGGTGCAGCGGTGGACCTCGCGGGTGGACAGGCGAAGCTCCGTCGTCAAAACGTTGCTCGTACCTTCGTTAGCCTCGGTCGCCGAAACCAGAACCTTCTGAACCGTCAGCTGGAGTTCATCGACGAGCTTGAGCGCCAAGAGTCCGACCCCGACACGCTCGAAAACCTCTTCCGCCTCGATCACCTTGCTACCCGTATGCGTCGTAACGCAGAGAACCTCTTGGTACTCGCCGGCGAGCAGACCCCACGTCGTTGGGGCAAGCCAATCGCTGTTCGCGACGTGATTCGAGCTGCTGCCGCTGAGATTGCGGACTATCGACGAGTCAAACTCGGTGATATCGACGTCGCCACGGTTTCGGGCAACCTCGCAACCGACCTCTCGCACCTCATTGCAGAGTTGCTCGAGAACGCTGGTTCGTTCTCGCCTCCAACCACCTCGATTGAAGTTCTCGGCCAAAAGAGCGCTACCCACTATCGCCTCGCCATTGTCGATCACGGAATCGGCATGGACGATCGGGCCATGGAAGAAGCAAACGACCGTTTGAGGAACCCGGTGGACTTCGCCGATGCACCTTCTGCGTACCTTGGCCTCTTCGTGGTCGGCCGTCTCGCGCAGGACATCGGCATTACCGTTCGCCTCACCAGTGCTGACCCAACCGGTGAAGGAAAGCGTCGAGGAACGATTGCCTTTGTCGATCTTCCAATCGCCCTCCTCTCAACAGCTGAAGCAAACCCGATTGAGGTCAACGAGCCCGGCGTTGTTCAGCCTGACGCAAACGCTCGACCAGCCGCAGAGCGTCTCGCGGAGCCAGTGGAGGCCCCTTCACTCGCTCCAGCTGCAGCTGCGCCTGTGTCCCCCGAACCCGAGCCAGCACTCGCATCGGCACCGGCAGACCCTGCAGAAACCACGGCCGCCGGCTTCCCACAACGACGTCGACAAGGTGGCACAGAGGCCGCCGAAGCTCCAGCATCCAGCCAGGCACCTCCGACTGCGGTGACCGTGCCAGATCCCGCCGAGGCACCCGAGCCAGTAGAGGCAAAGAC
The DNA here is from genome assembly GCA_964441145.1 of uncultured Acidimicrobiales bacterium. Classification (GTDB taxonomy): domain Bacteria; phylum Actinomycetota; class Acidimicrobiia; order Acidimicrobiales; family SHLQ01; genus SHLQ01. The sequence goes on along the minus strand of CAYTUB010000015.1, from coordinate 31,345 downwards.
CGTCCCCGTAGCACCCGTTACCGAGACGACAGCCGCCGGATTCCCAAAGCGCCGTGCAACAGCGGCCAAGACACCCGAGCCAGAAGCGCCAAGCACCCCAGACGAAGACGCGCCGGTTCCACGCCGCGATGCAACCGCTGTAAGCGACTCGCTCCGAAGCTTCCGAGCTGCGGTCGCCCGCGGACGACAAACCGGTGCTGCGGCGGCTACACCTGCTCAGGCTCCGACTGCAACGCCGCCTGCCACCACACCTACTCCAGCTGCCGCGCCTGCGCCGACTACCCCTGTCGCTCCAGCTGCGCCGGTCGCGGCTGCTCCACAAGCTGCACCAACCGCTACCCCGCCGGTACCCGAGCCAGCTGCTGTTGCTGAGCCAGTTGCCGCACCGGCCCCGCCGGTCGCACCCGTCGCAGCAGCCCCAATGCCTCAAGAATCAGCAGCACCTGCGCCGATAACTCACGTCGAAGCTCCTATGACGCCGTCAGCGGTTCCGACGGAACCCGTAGCGCCAACCGCGCCGTCGATGGCACCGCCTGTCGTTGACACCGTGCCGGCGAACGCTACCCCGACTCCAATTCCAGCTAACCCGGTGCCGACTAACCCAGTGCCGACTAACCCAGCGCCCGCAACCCAAACCGCTCCGGTACAACCAGATACCGCCTCGGCCCCTCCGGTTCCGGCGCCTCCCGCGGCAGAGTCTGCCGTAGTAGAACCTAGTCAAGAAACATCGACCCAACCACAACGCACCACAGGGAGCGAATCATGACCGTATCGACCGAAGCACAAAACTTTGCCTGGCTTCTGTCCCGATTTGCCCAGGACACCGCAGGTGTTCGCGAAGCGGTGGCAGTCTCGGCTGACGGACTCTTGTTGGCGTCGTCGGCTGGTATCGATACCAGTGGCGTGGACCAATTCGCCGCAATCGCAGCTGGCCTGACCAGCCTTACGAACGGCGCAGCCCATTGTCTGGGTTGCGGAGTTGTTGACCAGGTCGTCGTCGAGATGACTCAGGGCAACCTTTTCGTGATGTCGATGGGCCACGGAGCATCGCTGGCAGTTCTCTGCCAAAGCGGTGCCGACGTAGCTCAGGTCGCATATGAGATGACCCTGCTCGCAGAACGCGCAGGATCAGCCCTCTCACCAGAGCTCATCAGCGAACTCAAGAACGTTCTCACGGTTTAGAAATTCGAGTTAGGAGGAGACGATGGTTCAACAGCACGAAAACGAAGCGACCGAAACAGGTTCGTTCGTTCGTTCGTACCTTCTTACTGGCGGTCGTACCCGCAGTGACGCTGGCGAGCTTGCAGTCGAAGCGATGGTCTCAACGACCGAGGGCAGCACTGCTCCCACCGATCGCGATCTCGCTGCGATCTACGCACTTTGTGAAGAACCCAATTCAATCGCTGAGATCTCGGCGAAGTGTTCGATGCCCCTTGGCGTCGCACGGGTTCTCGTGGCCGACCTCTGGGGAAACGGTTCCCTGGAAGTTCTTGAGACCACACGTACTGACGACATTGCAATTGTGAGGAGGTTGCTCGATGGCATCCGCAGGCGCTAATAGCCCACGTCCCGTTTCAGCAAAGGTGGTCATTTCCGGAGGCTTCGGCGTCGGAAAGACAACATTTGTTTCGGCGGTTTCTGAAATCGCACCGCTGCGAACAGAAGCAAAAATGACGAGTGCTGCAACAGGCGTCGACGACGCCTCGTTCGTGCAGCAAAAGACCAGCACGACCGTCGCCATGGACTTCGGCAAGATCACCGTCGACGAGGGACTCGTGCTCTACGTCTTTGGTACCCCTGGCCAGGACCGCTTTGGCTTCATGTGGGAAGACATCACCGCTGGAGCCCTCGGCGCACTAATCCTGGTCGACACCCGTCGCCTCGATGAGTGTTTCAACGCCATCGACTTCTTCGAACAGCGACGCATCCCGTTCCTTATCGGGCTCAACCAGTTCGATGGTGCACCGCAGCACGGAATCGAGGACATCCGCGAAGCGCTCGATCTCGATCCCCAAAATCCGATCGTTCGCACCGATGCCCGCGACTCTGACAACGCCATTGACACCCTGGTACATCTCTTGACGCACATCTTGCATTCGTTGTCGACTCAAGCAGCGGCTACGGCTCCGACCCCAACCCGCGACGCGCCAGTTGTCACCAACGACATGCGCAGCGCGGCAGCGAGCGCACTCGCCACCGAACGAACCGCTTAGGTCGAAGCAATTGTCGAGATAGCCTACTGACGTGGGTAATTCTTTCGGCCGAGATTTTAGAATATCGACCTATGGCGAAAGCCATGGTGGCGCCGTTGGCGTCGTCGTCGACGGCGTCCCTGCACGCCTCGCTATTGATCGCGAACTGATTCAGCTTGAGCTTGACCGTCGGCGCCCCGGCCAAAGCCGCCTCACGACCCAGCGTGACGAGTCAGATCAAGTAGAGATCTTGTCGGGTGTAGCCGATGGGCTTGCCACCGGCGCACCGATTTCGATGATGGTCCGAAACAAAGATGCCCGTTCTGGGGCCTACGACCATCTGCGCGAGGTGTACCGGCCGTCACACGCCGATTTCACCTACGACCAGAAGTATGGGCATCGGACCATCGCTGGCGGCGGGCGCTCGAGTGCACGAGAAACCATTGGCCGGGTGGCCGCCGGTGCCGTTGCGTCAGCACTCCTCACCGCCGTGGCGCAAGCCGATGAGCAGCCAATCCCCAAGATCATCTCGTGGGTTGATTCGGTGCACGACATCGACGCCTCGGTCGACGCGCTAACCGTGAGCCGAGACGACATCGAGGCACATCCAACCCGTTGCCCAGATCCCGAGGCGGCCGAAGCCATGACGCAGGCGATCGAAGATGCCCGTCGTGATGGAAACTCGCTTGGTGGGATTGTCTCCGCTGTGGTCCGCAACGTGCCCGTTGGCCTCGGAGAGCCCGTCTTTGACCGACTGGAAGCCGATCTGGCGAAGGCCATGTTGTCGCTCCCGGCGACCAAGGGATTCGAGGTTGGCAGCGGCTTTGCTGGGGCGCGCATGACCGGCCGCGAACACAATGATCCCTTCGTGCCCGGCCCTAACGGAAAGACCATCACGGCAACGAACTTCTCCGGTGGGGTCCAAGGTGGCATTTCTAACGGCCAACCGCTCGCCTTTCGGGTGGCGTTCAAGCCAACGGCAACGATCAGCTCTGAACAGCAGACGGTGACAACCTCCGGTGAGCCAACGACGCTGGCTGCCAAGGGCCGTCACGACCCGTGTGTTCTACCTCGAGCCGTCCCCATGGTCGACGCCATGGTCGCGCTCGTGTTGGCCGACCATACGCTTCGCCAGCTCCGCCATCAGGTTCTCCCCCCTCGCCAGAGCTAACAACGGGCTCGTCGTTACGTTCCCGATGCGGAGAAGTGCTGCCAGTCCTTGGAACTGGACCAGTCGCCACCCCAACCCCAACCAATATCGGCGAACGCCGTGGTAACGACATCACCGGAGTAGATGCCGCCTTTGACCTGGACGCTACGGTCTACGAATTCTGCGCTCTGGGGCGGCAATATCTGTCCCGATGACGACAGGTAGGGGTTCACCAGCGGATTGATGTCTATTGCTGTGCCGGTCGCGTGGTTGGACCACACGCCCGGCCGGTTGGCGACCTCTCGACAGTTGAACGCCGACGTGTTGTTCGCGTCCATCGACAGGTTGTCGTCGCCTTGAAACACATCGACGAGCTCCATTCTTTCGATCGGAAACCGCTCGTTGTAGAGAATCTCGAACACCTGAACTACGTCGTCGACATGGTCGGCGTGAACCACGAGCTCGCCGGTGGCGGGCGCGTCCTGATAGTTCCAATGAGACAGCGTCACGAGCCGAAGCTGGTCCAGGCCGACCGGACAGCCGGGTCGCCAAGACTGGGACATCCGGGCTTCGATCGAGAAGTCGATCTCTTGCACCAACGAGGAGAAGCCGGGAATCTCGACGGTCGTCGTTGTTGTGGTGCTCGTTGTGGTTGTCGTCGCCAGCGCGGTGCTCGGTGGCGGAGACGTGGTGGGCACCGTAGCTTCAGGCGCTGTTGTCTCCGGGGCTGTTGTCTCCGGGATCGTAGCTTCAGGGATCGTTGTCTCCGGGACTATTCTTTCGGGGACCGTAGCTTCAAAGATCGTTGGCTCCGGGGTCGCCGTGCCGCTAGAGGCAGACGCACAGCTCGTTGCGAGCAGCGACAGGGCTATGACGATCAGCAGCCAAGGTCGACGTATAGGGCGGGCCATAAGCCTCCAGGGTACTACTGGGCTACAGAGCGTGGAATGGCGGTCTCTTTGCGGGAGTGGTTGCGAGAAGGAAAGAGTTCGACGAGCTTCTCATCGACCTCATCGACGACAGCACCGAGAGGCAAGATGTTGAGTACGCCCTGACCGCTTTGTAGAAGGTCGATGACCTCTTCACCGCTGCGGACCAACATTGGCTGCGTTCCGTTGACCACCAGGTTTGCGGTGGCGACGTCCTCGCCGAGTTCGTCCTGGAGGTAGTTGAAGATCTCTCGCACCTGCTCAAGTCGGATTCCCGAGTCCAGGAGGTTCTTGATCACCTTCAGCTCAACCAGGTCGCGATAGGAGTACTGACGACGCGAGCCTGAGCCTGCGGCATCGGTGAGCGATGGACGAATGAGATCGGTGCGAGCCCAATAGTCGAGTTGCCGGTACGTGATACCGACAATCTCCGAAGCGCTCTTTCCGCTGTACCCGAGTTCGCGTTCTGCGTCCTGCATCGTATGCCCCTCTTGCCTGCTGCAGCCACGATGGCTACGTCAATGAAATTACGATGAGGTAATCCTATGGACAGACCATCGCCCAGTCAACGACCCTGCGCGGTTGTCTTCGCGCGGGACGCGCGAAGCGGGATCTCTGACCTCGCGACGGCGCCGCCGTTTAGGCGAAGTCGTCGGGGGTGATGTTGTCGATGAAATCTTTGAATTCTTCGACGACTTCGTCGTCATCCTCGTCGGCTGCCGGCGCGTCGGTGTAGCCCACCTCATCGAGAAGTTCATCCTCGGCAAAGATCGGAATTCCCATACGCACGGCGAGCGCAATGGCATCGGAGGGCCGTGCCGACATGACCCGTGCCTCGGTTGCCGAACGCATGTGCAACTCGGCAAAGAACGTCCGCTCACGTAATTCGGTGATGACTACCCGCTCGACGCGAACGTCCATGGCATCGAGAGATTCGGCGAAGAGGTCATGAGTCATCGGCCGTGGCGGGCTAACACCCTCATGGGCCAGTGCGATCGCTGTCGCTTCTGGGCCACCGATGAAGATCGGGAGCATCCGTTCGTCTGTCTCCTCGGCTACTTGCGAGCGGAGAAGCACGATTGGTGTGTTGCTCGGTAGTTCGATTCGAACACCAACTAATTCCATCGGCACCATGAGGGATCCTTCCTGGCCTTCAGCCTAAGGGATTGGTGCCGCCCTCAGGAGTCGCTCTGGCCGGTTCCATAAAAAAAGAGCAGTTTGAAGCGGCCAATCTGCAATTCGTCGCCATCGCTGAGAACCACGTCTTCGATCAGTTCCTTGTTGACGTAGGTTCCGTTGAGCGATCCGACGTCTCGTGCCCGGTAAGCGCCATCGCTGCTGGTTATCTCCACGTGACGGCGGCTAACTGTCACATCATCGAGGAAAATGTCGCTGGCGGGGTGTCGTCCAGCGGTAGTGGTCTCTTGATCGAGGGCATATCGCGAGCCGCGCTTTTGCCCCGTGTCGACCAAGAGGAGACCTTCCTCTTCGCCAAACCCGTCGCGCTCGGCGAGGTGTGTGCGTTCGTCGGGTTCGTGCGCTGTCGCCACGATCGGTATCGCTGCCGTTGGTTCTTCGGGGCCTCCCCCGACCCGTTCACCGCACGACGAACAAAAATTCGCTGTGGGGTCGTTGCGATGCCCACACGCAGAACACTCTCGATCCGGCATCACTGGCCTGTCAGCTCGGTATAGGCAGCGGCATCGAGCAACCCGTCGATCTGGCTCGCATCGGCGACGTCGAGCACGCAGAGCCAACCTTCGCCATAGGGGTCTTCGTTGAGCTTGCCGGGGCTTGCATCGAGCATGTCGTTCACCGACACCACTGTTCCTGAGACAGGTGCGTACAGGTCCGAAACCGACTTGGTCGACTCGACCTCACCGAGCGAGCCGCCGACCTCGACTGTGTCTCCGACCTTGGGCAGCTCGACGAATACGACATCGCCGAGCGCGTCTTGTGCGTAATCGGTAATGCCAACTCGTACTTGCTTGCCTTCTACCCGCACCCATTCGTGATCGTTGGTGTAGCGGAGGTCTTCAGGAATGTTCATATGTCGATACTACTTCGAACGACCCCTCGCGTCTGCAAGTCCGGCACGCGCAATTGGAACGTAGCCCCACGCGGCGTACCAGGCAATGATGAGTCCGGGGATTCCGCAGATCCAACCCAGCAGCCGCAGGATGTCTGCGGCACCGATGTCGCTGGCTCCGCCGAGCAAGAGCGGATAGGCAAATAGCAAGAAGAAGGTTCCGGTCTTGCCCCACCAGGTCACGTCAAAGCGATCGACTCCCAGGCTTGCAAGACCTACAGCTGCCAGGGTGACCAGCCCTTCACGAACCAGTGTGGCAATGGCAAACCACGCGGGGACAGAACCGTCGATCCACATCGAGATCACCGCGGTCAACATCAAGAGCCTGTCGGCTGCTGGGTCAAGGATCTTTCCAAGCTCAGACACTTGGTCAAAGCGCCGGGCGAACCAGCCGTCTACCCAGTCGGTCGATCCAAGAACGGCGAGCAGTATCGCGGAGGAGACGCGGTCGTCTTGGGCGAACAGGAGCCAGACGAACAGTGGCACACACAGCAGGCGTACCAACGACATGGCATTGGGGACCGTAAAGGGCCGCCACTCGGGCTTACCTGCTCCCCCGTTGCTGGTCTCGGTCGCGCTTTCCATCGTCTGGAGAGCGTATCGGTGACGACGGCTAGGGTGAGAATATGGCAACACTGTTCACCAAGATCATCAACGGCGACATCCCGTCTCGAATGCTGTGGGAAGACGACACTTGTGTGAGCTTTCTCGACGTGCGACCGTTGGCCCCAGGTCATGCGCTCGTGGTCCCTCGAGTGGAAATCGATCAGTGGACCGACCTACCCGCCGGAACTGCAGCCCGTGTGATGACGGTTGCCCACCGGGTCGGAAACGCCCAAATGTCGGTGTTCTCGCCAGCGCGGATCGGGCTCATGATCGCTGGTTTTGAGGTACCGCACGCTCACGTACACGTCGTGCCGATGCGCTCGATGGCCCAGCTCGACTTCGCGAATGCCGATAGCTCACCGGACCAAGCCGACCTTGACCACTACCAGGAACAGCTTCGCACGGCGCTCTCCTAGCGAAGGCTCTCCCAGCGAAGACCTGGTCGCTAGGACGGCGAGAGCGTTTGTCGGTAGACCGATATGGTCCCGAAGCGACTCTCGACCTCGAACTCGAGCGCGTCGACCACCTGATCGAAGGTGAAACGGCCGGTGTCGTTCCACCGCTCGTCGGCCTCATCGATAATTAAGACGTCCGCGGTGAAGATCTCATCGGCTGGCTTGTAGATCTCGAGTCCGACCGGAAACGATAGGAGCTCCGTTCGTTCGGCGAGGAACGGCAGTGCGGGGTCGATGGCGACGACCGAATCGTCTGGCTCGACGGTGTCGATGGCCGCGAGCAGGTCGATATCGGCGGTCGAGCGTATTCCCCAGGTCCATGGCTCGTTGTAGAGCGAACTTCCGGCGCTGAACATGAAGAACACCAGGCTGGCAAAGAAGACACCGGCAAGGAGCCGGCCGTTGACAAAGACACGTTGGACGGACTTCCTGCCGACGGCTCGAAGAGCGAACGCTGCGGCGATTGGCAAGAAGGCGAGCGCTGCGACGTCCTGTTGGGGGTTTCCAAATTCGCCTGCGGGTATGTCGGCGATGAAACCGAACGCTCCAAACAGCACCAGCGGCAGTTGGAACCGTGGACGAAGGACAGGCAGGAAGAGCCAGGGCACGAAGAGCAACACGAGCTTGCGGTAGTTCTCTTCGGCAAAGAAGTCCCGTAAAACCTCAATGGGGTCGGTCAACATGCCCCAGAGAATCGAGATCGAACCATCACCGTATTTGGCGAACGCCTCAGCAAACACGAACTCGCCACCGGCGAGGTCGGCGTTGAACACGGCGATAGCCACAACTACCCAGGTGGCGCCGAGCGCCGCGGTGATACGACCGGCGCGGATGCGTCCCTCGACGGCGAGCAGCGCCCCGAGCCCGATCATGACCAGGCCAAGATCAGATCGCGTCGACAGCGCGAAAACGACGGCAATCCCAAACTGCACCCATTGCCGGTTTTGACTGAAGACGTAGGCCCACAGCAACGCTGGCAACGCGAGTGCCTCAGGGTGGAACTCTGCCAGGTTCAGATTCTGGAATTGGGGCTGCAGGCCATATGCAAGGCTGAGCACCAGAGCGGCCTCGACGCCGAGTTCAAGTACCCGCCGAGCAATTCGCCAGAGCGGCACCACACCAATCGCGAGAGCGAAGGATTGCAAGGTCAACAAGAACGGTCCCGCTGGGACGAAGGCTGCGATTTGGGCGATCGGCCACATAACCAGCGAGAATTGACCATCGAAAATGTTTCTTCCGGTCAGGGTCACCTGAGGATCGAGACCCTCCCCGACAAGCCAGACCCCCTGCAGCCATGCAGCGAGTTGCTCGCCCAGTTCCAAGCTGCGCAGGCGCGAGAGCGACAGTGCCGAGAGCAGCACGAACATCACAAGTGCCAAGAGCCAGGGGAGGAATCGGTCCGGGCCATTGCCTTCGAGCGATGCCTGCCAGCGCAACCCCAGGTTGCGCATGGACCGCCGAAGGTCAGAGTCAGCCCAGGTCGTCGCAGTACGCGAGGTGACGTTGGGTGTTTGTGCGGTCATGCTTGCACCGCAATTAGATCGGGGTGGTTATTTCGCACGTTGTTGACCTCGGTAGACACCGCATACGCCGTCAGCAAGCTATCGGGGGCCGGTACGAGCAACGACTGAAGATCGTCCACATCGTCATGTTCGGGATCGAGCCAACGCTCCCAGTCTCGTGGAGCCAACAGCACGGGCATCCGGTCGTGGATCGGCGCCATCATGTCGTTAGGAGTGGTCGTGATGATCGTACAGGTGTGAATCTCGCGAAGCCCTTCAGCATCGGTCCACCGCTCATGCAGCCCCGCAAATGCCAATGGATCCCCGTCGGCTCGATGGATGTACATGGGTTGTTTGGTTTTGTCGTCGAGACGCTGCCATTCATAGAAACCGTCTGCGGCAATAAGGCATCGCCGTCGCTTGAAGGCCGAGCGATAGGCGTTCTTGGTCGCAACGGTCTCAGCCCGTGCGTTGATCATTTTCGAGCCGATGCGGAGATCTTTGGCCCACCGGGGTACGAGGCCCCAGCGCAGGTAATCAAGGTTGCGATCACCTTCGCGTATCCGAATGGTGGCGACGTCTCTGGTTGGCGCAACGTTGTAGTCCGGCGTCGCGTCAACATCGAGATCTAGCGGTGCTTCAGCCCCGAAATAGGACGCGAGCGCGTCAGGCGGTGACGTCGAGGCGAAGCGTCCACACATGGCTGGACTCTACAGCAACTGCACGATGACATCGGACCGGTCGAGAAGCTGACATCGTCCGGTGACGTCGTCGAGGGTCAGAGCCGCCGTTGTGCCCGGAGCGCCCGTGAGCTCCTGCAGTCCGACCTGGAAGCGCTGATCCAGGTCGACCGTGACGCGTAGCGATTCGACTTCACCTGTGGGCCGTTCTCGTTCCAGGCGAACCCGGACCCGGGTCGCATCGGGTTGCACAGCGGTGACCCCGGGATCGAGCGGCCACACTTCGAGCACCACCACATCCTCGCCCCGACAGGCAACACGGTCGCCGGTTGGAGCGAAACGGTCACCGCATGCGCCGTCGGCGGCAACGTCGATCACTTCACGTTCCGCGCTGAAAAGGCTCGCCACCGCACACATACTCGCGGCACCGACCCCTTCGCCCACGATGGCCACGTGGGCTCGCCCTCCCCAAACAAGTGGAGCGACGCGCGCGTTGCTCGGCAATGAGACGGCGTCGTCTGCTGCTGGGTTGGGGGTCCCATCGACGCTGGCTGCGAGAAAGGCGTCGTCGAGAGTCCATCTGCGGGCGAACGCCGCATCACCGGACCCGGCGGCATAATCGCGAACTTGTCCAGGCGAGATGAGTACGACCTCGTCCTCCTCCAGCGCTGCGGTCGGATCCTCCGGTTCGCGGAGACGCTGGACACCGATAGCCGCACCGATAAGCACAACGATTGCGAGCACCACCGCACCGATTCGGACCGGCGAGAAGCGACGATCCATGTTTCGGAGACGCTGGCTTCGAACTTCGTCGTCTGCATCCTCAGGAAGCGGCTTTGCATCCGAGTCATCCCCGGAGTCCCACGCGGTAGAGAATCCCACGGCAGCCGAATCGCCGAACGTGTCGATCTCGCTGTCGATCGTCGAAAGGTCGGCGTCGAAGCGATTCTCATCGGCCCGACGAGACCACTCCCGCCAGCTGGTGGACTCTTCAGGTTTATCCGCCGAGTCACGTTCGGCTCCAAACCGTGCCATTGCCAAACCGTACATGCTTCTTGGTGGACATAGGCATTGGCGCGCCCAGAACGCGCCCCGTGAGCTTAAACTGCGGTTCGTGCGCGCTCGACCGGCCTTTGCTCTTCTCCTGGTGATCAGCCTCTTGGCATCCCCACTCGCGGCCCAAAGCGGCGTCGATGCCCCGAATTTTGCGCCTGCGATTGGACCTTGGCTGGGCGCTGCTCGCGGACAGATCGCTGAGGTAGAGCCCGGGACGAACTCGTTGACGGTTTCGGGAACAGCCCGCGACCCTGACTCCGCTCAGCGAATCTCGTACGAGCTACTTCTCGACGGTGATGTCGTCGCATCGGGCCGAACCGCACAACCCGACGACTTTGGCGCCAACGTCGGGTTCTCTGAGCGACTCGACGCCGAACCTGGTCTCCACGAGCTTTGCCTGCGACTCGACGACCCATCTCTGGGCCGACGCACGGTGCAGTGTCAAGATGTCATCACCCTTCCACCCGAGCGTGTCGACAGGGGTGTCGCAGCTGATGCCACAGGTGTAGCGGTATCGAGTACCGGTGTGGTCGTACCAATCACCGGTGGCACCGCTGGCAACTTGCAGGTGACAACACCATGCGGGGCAGCGGCCAGGCTCACTGACGCCGAGATCGTCGAGAGAGCCCGGATCGTAATCGATCCCGGCCACGGCGGGTCTGAGTCTGGGGCTGTTGGCGGCGGTCTCTTTGAAAAGAACGTCAACTTGGTGGTGTCCAACGTCGTCGTGGAGAAGTTCGAGCAGCTCGGCATCCCCGTCCAGCTCACTCGCACGGCCGACTATCGAGTTCCGCTTCAGAGCCGGGCTGACATCGCTACCGCGCTCGCACCCGACATCTTCTTGTCGCTACACCACAACGGTGGGGCGCTTCGACCATCGGCCGAACCTGGTACCGAGATCTTCTACGCTCAGGGACGCGATGACTCGCAACGCCTCGCTGCGATCTTGTACGAAGAGATGCACGCTGCCGCATCGCAGTTCGATGCCAACTGGGTCTCGACGGTCAACCAAGGTGCATCGGTGCGTCTGCGTGACGACGGCATGGACCTCTTTGGCATCCACCGCTTCTCCCCTGGCATCGACTCGGTCATCACCGAGTTCTTGTACCTGTCGAACCCCTCAGAGGCCGCCCTCATGCGCGACCCTGCAGTGATCGAAGCCCAAGCGCAGTCGATCGTGGACGGCATCTTGCGCTGGTGGTTTGACGATGCCGACGATCCAACCACCCCGGGTCGCGAGTTCGTAGACCCCGGAAGCACGGGCACCGGCGGATTCGATGCCTGTGTCGATCCGCCCCTGAACGGAACCGATCCCTTCTTGACCGCCACAGCGGCAGACGAACTCACCGCAAATGCACTGGGCACCGACCAACCCGCTCCACCACGAACGTTGCTCCCCGCTCTTGTTCTGGGCGCAGATCCAGCAATCGGCTAGAACCCCTCAGTCGGGCTGCTTGGCCCTGCTGGGCGCCACACGTGAGGGCTCGTAGGGCTGTTTTGGGTACACGGGCGGCCACGGCGCATCCCCCACCGTCTCCAGACCATCGGTGAACTCGACCACGAGGTCCGATATGTCCTGTGGTGTCTCGTACATGTCTTCCCAGGCGTCGCCGTGCTTGGCGAGGAACCCGGGGACGCTCGCAACGGTGAGCGAGTCGGGATCGATTGCCTCTAGCTGGTCCCAGGCCACGGGAACAGAAACCTGTGCGCCGACCCGTGCCCTCACCGACCATGCACCAAAGACCGTCTTATGCGGAGCGTTCTGATTGAAATCGACGAATACCCGTGTGCCCCGCTCTTCCTTCCACCAGGCATCGGTGAGTTGATCGGGAAACTCCGCCGCCAACGAACGTGCGACGGTGACCGCGGCACCCCGTACGTCGTAGCTGGACCAGCGAGGGCCGCTCGCTGAGCCATCGAGCGGCACGTAGACATGCAGACCCTTGCTACCGCTGGTCTTGACGTAGCTCGCTATCTGTCGGCTTGCCAACCAGTCTCTGGCCGTCAAGCCAGCTCGGCGAACATCATCGAAGGTCACCCCAGGAACCTGATCGAGGTCGATTCGAAGCTCATCGACATATTCGCCGGGCACCCGAAACGGCCACGAGTGCAGCGTGAAGGCTCCCTGGTTCACCGCCCAAAGGACATGGGCGAGGTCAGCGAGTATCAGGGCCCGAGATGGTGTGCCGTTGACGGTTTGGACCGTTGTCGTCTGCAGCCATTCCGGTGCGCCATCGGGTATCCGTTTTTGAAAGAACGACTTACCGCCAACACCGTTGGGGAAACGTTGCAAGAGGACGGGTCGGTTCCCTGCGGATCGCAACAGAGGCTCGGCCACGGCTTCGAAGTATGCGAGTACATCGCCCTTGGTCAGACCGACCTTGGGAAAGTACGCCTTATCCAGACTGGTGAACGTGACTTCGTGCCCCGTAACTTCGCGAACTTCGCCCACTCCCATGGCCTAAGTGTAGATCGTTGCCGTTCAGCGTCGATTTTGCCCGCATATTGGCGGTGGTAAAGGAACCGGGATCCACTACGATCATCTGCCGTACGGGCTGTGGCGCAGCTTGGTTAGCGCGCCGGTCTGGGGGACCGGAGGTCGGGAGTTCAAATCTCCCCAGCCCGACAATTACACCTCTAAAAACTACATCTCTAAAAAATCTGGCCGAAGAGCCAGATGACGAAGACGACGAAGCGCCAGAGCAGGTAGGCGGCGAGCGCTACGACAACGATCCAGAAGTGCCACGGGGCGTTCTGTCCTACGGTCTCGGCATCTGCCGCGTCGTCAGCGTGGTGGTCTTCAGTTTCCACGAAGTCGCCACATGTTGGACATCGACCCGATTCTACGGCCGCGGGGGCAACAAACTCTGCGCAGGGGTCACACCAGGGCATCGATGTCGGTACCGGTGCTTAGCTTCGACGAACGGCAAGGATTGCCACGTCGTCGTTGATCATGCCGTTGGCATAGTCGCGAGCTTCTTCAAGGAGCGCCTTGGTGAGTACCTCTGGAGGTGCACCGGGGTCTCGACGAATCGCCATCGCGATTCGTTCTTCACCGAACAGCTCCTCGCCGCTGCGAGCCTCTGCGAGGCCATCGGTGTAGAGCAGGACGAAGTCGTCGGGCTCAAGCGGGATCTCACGACTGAAGTAGGAGGCTCCAGGGTCGAGCATGAGTAGCGGCCCGGTCGCACGCAACGGCGCGACTTCGCGACCGTGCCAAAGCCATCCGGCGGGGTGACCGGCCGATGCGTAACGAATCGTTCCCGCTTCGGTATCGAACACGACCACGATCATCGAAATGAACTCTTCGCCGCGATCCATTTCGGCCATCTGCTGGTTGAGCTCTTCGAGAGCCTGCGCTGGATCACGGAACTGTCGGAGAAAGACTCGCAACAGGTACTTCGCCTGAAATGCGGTGATCGACGACTCGATACCGTGCCCGGCCACATCACCAATCACTGCCGCAAGACGGTTCGGGCCCACTCGGTATACATCGAAGAAGTCGCCGGCCATAAGACCCGATCCCGCTTCATACACTCGGCCGACCTCGAAACCGGTGACGTCGGGAAGCGCATCGGGGGCAAGGCGCGCTGCCCATGCCTTGGGAGCGAAGTCGTCTTGCTCGAGGGCTTCCTCGGCCTTCTTCTCGAGGAAGAATCGCTGTCGGGACAGTCGGGCTTCGCGAACTGCTGTTCGTGACCAGTACACCGAAATGAGTGCCGGTATCGCCGCAAGAGCAAACACCACCGGCGCTCGTGGATCGTCGCTTATAGCGTTGAAGAATGCCGCGCCTGCGAGAACTGCGTAGAGCGCCGCGGAGTGGACTTCTTTGTTGAATGCCGAGCGGGCCAGCTGATAGGCGGCGTCCCCCTGCGGGTTATCGGCATCGTGATCGACGTTGCTGAGGAAGCGGCGGCGATAGCGCGCAGAACGTGCCCAGCCAACGGCTGCGATGACACAAATGATGCCTAGCGCTATGAGCACCGGGGATTCCATATCCAAAAGAGTACTCTACGGCCAGCGTTACCTGCGCCGAACCCGCAATTTCACTGGCGTGTTGCCGAGCTCGAACGCTTCGCGAAGGCTCCGTTCGAGGTAGCGAAGGTAGGTCCGTGGAAGCTCTTTGTTGGCAAAGAGCGTGAATGTTGGCGGATCGGTTGCGCCTTGGGTGGCGTAGAGCACTCGTGCCCCATCGGGGGCCGGGTGAGCGACCTGTGCTGCACGGATGACCTGATTTACCTTGCGCGTCGGCACTCGTGTGGCATAGGCCCCCAACGCGTCCTCGAGCGCTGGCCACAGCTTCTGCACGCTCTTTCCGGTCAACGCGCTTACCTGGATGACCGGCGACTCTCCGAGAAAGTGCAGTTTGCGATCCACGGTGCGGCGCGCCGCGTCACGGCCGTCTGCGTCGAGGAGGTCCCATTTGTTCATCAAGACCACGATCGGGCAACCAGCGGCGTCCACGCGTTCAGCGAGACGCTGATCTTGTGCCGTGACGCCGAGGGTGGCGTCGATGACGAGGAATGCGACATCGGATTTGTCGACGGCGCGGAGTGCTCGAACCAAGGAGTAGTACTCGGTTTCCTCATCGACCTTTGCCTTGCGTCGCATGCCGGCCGTGTCGATAAAGCGCAGTGGCCCGTTTGCGGTTTCGACCACGGTGTCGATCGAGTCGCGCGTCGTTCCTGCCCTGTCGTGCACCACCGAGCGGTCTTCACCGATCAGACGGTTAAAGAGGGTGGACTTGCCAACGTTTGGGCGCCCAACGATGGACACACCAAAGATTCGATCTGCCTCCTCCTCGTTCTCATCGACCTCTGGTTCGGGAAGTACGGCGACGACTTCGTCGAGAAGATCGGCAGCGCCCACGCCGTGCAATGCGCTCACCGGCATTGGTTCGCCCACGCCGAGGCTCACAAGGTCCCAGATCAGGTGCTCCTGCTTTTCAGAATCCACTTTGTTAGCAACGAGAAATGTTGGTTGGTCGATGCGTCGAACGATGTCGGCAACGAGTTGGTCATCGGCGGTAGCGCCGACCGACGCGTCAGCGACCATAAGCACTACATCGGCTTCGGCAATCGCACGTTCGCTTTGCTTGGAGACCTTGGCGTCGAGTTCGTCGCCGTCTTGTTCGGCCATCCAGCCGCCGGTGTCGATCAGCGTGAACTCGACCCCTTGCCACTCGGCGACCATCTCTTTGCGATCCCGGGTGACGCCAGGGCGTTCTTCGACGATTGCTTCTCGTCGACCGAGGATTCGGTTCACCAAGGTCGACTTGCCGACATTGGGTCGCCCGACGATGGCAACGGTTGGCAGGACACTCATGATGCTTCTCCTGACGAGGCAACGCCTGGCACATCGAGTGCTCGGCGAAGCGCTACCCCATCGGTCTCGATGATCTCGACGGGACGGGGAAGATCCTCGGGAGTTAGCCCATCGAGGAACATCCCCCGATTCAAACAAACATCGGGCAACAAATAGCGGTGACCGACCGGCTCGTTGGCAAGGACGCGCTGTAGGTCCTCTCCCACCATCAGGCCAGAAACGCCAACGGTTCCGCCAAAGAACTGATTCTCCACGGCGATGACGCGAATGTCGTCACGATCGTGCGTTGCGACGAGCGGGGCGAGAACCTCCGCGCCAAAGCTTCCCGTCAGGATCCCGACGGGTGCTGTTGGTCTCGGCCGAAGCGCGACGGCAGTGCCGCCTGTCGGCGATTGTGCGGGCGTGGTCCTCGGTGCCCGATATCCCTCGGCCGGAGCGGCATCGACCCAGGCAAAGAACCCCGCCTCGGTACCGATGCCCTCTTCAACTTCGCCCGCGAACTCGGACGCGAACATTGCCGCCATCCCGATGCCGTCTTCATACATTGGCGTGTCGCCGTAGGTTTCCTTTGACGGAAAGGGCCGCTGCGCCATGAGGTAATACTCATCGGCGGCGTGCACGAGCGGTCGGCCAAGGAGTTCGCGAAAGACGCCCTGCCAACGCTCGACTACGTCGACGACGGTTTGGGCTTCTTCAAGGGTGTGGGCCCGCATGCGATCTTCGGTCGAATACTTCGACACACCCAGCGGCACGACGGCAACCGTGGCCAGCTCGCGGTATCGGTCCGCGATGTCACACAACGTTTGATCGAGGACTTCGCCGTCGTTCACTCCCGGGCACACGACTACTTGGCCGTGGACTTCGATGCCCGCCGCCAACAGTTCCGACAGCCACCGCAACGAGGAAGCCCCTCGGCGGTTACGCAGCATCTCTTCTCGCACTCGAGCGTCGGTGGTGTGGATGCTGACGTTGATCGGCGACAACTTCTCGGTGATGACCCGTTCGAGGTCGGCCTCGGTGAAACGGGTGAGCGTGGTGTAATTGCCGTAGAGGAACGACAGCCGGTAATCGTCGTCCTTGAGATAGAGACTCTTGCGAAGGTTCGGCGGCAGTTGGTAGATGAAACAGAATTCGCAGTGGTTGTCACACGTACGCACCTCGTCGAAGAGGGCGCTGTGCACTTCGATGCCGAGCTGCTCGGCGGGCGATTTCGCCACGTCGATATCGAGGGTCAAACCATGGCGGTCAATCACGAAGGCCGGATCGACACCGTCGACGAGAGTGCGGTACTCCAAGATGTCACGCGGCACCTCCGCTTCGATCGAGACCACCTCGTCGCCAACGAGCAAACCCGCCCGCGCAGCGGGAGAGTCTGGCTCTACGGAGACGATTCGGGGACGCGACACCCTCTCAAGGCTACGGCCGAGGCCGTAGACTCATCATCATGACCGTCGACAAGGTTTTGCTGGCCGCCCCTCGCGGATTCTGCGCTGGTGTCGAGATGGCGATCAAAGCACTCGCTGCAATGGTGCGAGCGTTCCCCCCGCCCGTCTACTGCTACCACGAGATCGTGCACAATCGCCTCGTTGTACAGCGCTTCGAGGACATGGGCGTGATCTTCGTGGACGACATCGACGAGGTACCCGAGGGCAAGCCGATCATGTTGTCGGCTCACGGTTCTGCACCCGAGGTGGTGCGAGCGGCAACCGACAACGGCGGCTACATCGTCGACGCCGTCTGTCCGTTGGTAACCAAGGTCCACCACGAAGTGAAAGTACGGGCGGGCAAGGGCTACCAGATTGTCTACGTGGGCCATGAGGGTCATGAGGAAGCTGTCGGCACGATGGCCGTGGCCCCCGATGCCATCCACCGAGTCGAGTCGGTCGACGAAGTCAACGATTTGCCAGAGATCGACGGCCCCACGGCACTGCTGGCACAAACGACGCTCAGCCACCGCGACTGGTCCGCCGTGCAAGACGCCGCAATCGAACGATGGCCCGAAATGTGGACCCCTGGTCGTAGCGACCTGTGCTTCGCAACCACGAATCGCCAGGGGGCACTCGAAAAGATCGCCCCCGACTGCGATGCCATGGTCGTTATTGGCTCGTCGAACTCGTCCAACACGATGGCGCTCGCCCGGTTGGCAAGCGAGTTCGGCTGCGAATCGGTCTATCGGGTCAACACCGCCGACGAGCTGCCCGCTGAACTACGCGGGGTCGTCGGTGTCACCGCGGGCGCATCGGCGAGCGAGGAGCTCGTCGAATCCGTCATCAACCGGCTCAACCCCACCCAGGGTGTGTCCGAGGTGCGGATCACCGAGGAGGACGAGTACTTCCCTCCCCCACGCAATCTCCGAGACCTACTCGGCGCCATCGACGCTGCGGCTGCCCTCAGCCTGGGCGCACGACGGTCGAACACCCCACCATCTGAAGACCGCCAGCTCGGCGCCAGCGAGGTTCTGCGACTCTTGGGTTAGGGCAGCGGTTTAGCGATCGTTTAGCTGCTGCACCCGATCGTTGATCACGGCGACGAGATCGACGGTTTCACCACCGTTTTGGACTTCGAGGGTGACCACCAGTAGCCGTTCACCGAAGTTGACGAAGATGCCCTGATTGACCTCGCCACCTTCGTCTGTCACGATCGTCATTGCCTCGACCGCTCCGTCCACTGTCGCCGGGGTGAAGGTGATCTCGTCTCCTGCGAGGTCACCCTGGCATTCGAACAAATCACGGAAGTTCTGGAAATTCTGTGCAACCTCCTCGGCCGTGCCCTCAATGGCGAGGGCGAAACCTTGTTCTGGCACGTTGCCGCGGGCGTAGAATACGAGGAATCCAGAGAGCAGCCCGATCGGACCCACTCCCGGGCAATCCGCGCCCTCTTCATTCGGGTCAAAGAGGAAGAAATCAGGCGGCAGCACTTCGAAGAACTCGACGTTCAAGTCGGGGCCGAGATCTTCAGCTTCGGGTATCAACAACGCAAGCTCGTCCGTGAACTCCGATGTCGATGCGATGTCTCCGTCGTCCTCAGGGGCAACGACATCAGAGCTGGGTACGGGGATAAACCAGGTTTGTGCGCCATCGAGGCGGGTCTCGCCAGACACCGCAAGGCGCCCGCCGGTGACGTAGGTGAGCGAGTCCACGGAAATAGGGCCAATACCGAAGTTGTGAACGGTCACCACCGGCTCTGGACTGGAAAGGTCAACGATCGACAAATTACTTGGGTCGATCGAGAAATCACTGCTTGCAAGGGCGAGCCGGCCGTCAGGAAGCCAGGCAAAGTCGGATACTCCTGGCGTTCGTTGAGCGAAGATCACGTCACCTTCGCTATCGACGACAATGAACTCGCTGGCTGTAGCTGGATCCAAGATCGCAGCGAGCGT
Organism: uncultured Acidimicrobiales bacterium; assembly: GCA_964441145.1. GTDB lineage: Bacteria > Actinomycetota > Acidimicrobiia > Acidimicrobiales > SHLQ01 > SHLQ01. The sequence continues at coordinate 11,982 of CAYTUB010000015.1, read as the reverse complement.
GCCATCTGGTGACACCGCAGCAAATGGGAGCACCGATGTTCGCAAGCGCCCGACAGACGATCCGTCAACCAGCACGCTGGGCGCAGCGCCCGAGCCCGGGCCTCGATGCTCGATCCGGGTGCCGTCGTCGAGCACCGCTAGCAGGGCTGGTTCGTCCAGGCCGCCGACCTCAGACAGCACCTCTCCGGTCTCGGGGTCGGTTATCCGATTGACACGATTGGTCTGACCGGCCGCCGGGTCGTCCTCGTCGAAGTCGAAATAGCGAGTCGCTAGACGCAACTCGCCGTCTTGCTCGAACCAGGTCGCAGTGCCCAGCCACCGTGGCGCGTCTGCAGGAGGTGGGTTCTCGAAGCTCTCTCCGGTTTCGGTGTTTAGGACTGTAGGGCCATCACAAAATGAGTGGAGGGCAACGAAGCGATCTGAACTCGACGTCGCGAAACGCTCGAACAATACGCCTCTCTGACCCGTTGTAGTTCCGATACTGCGAACCTCGGGCACATCGCCCGCCAGGTCGAGTGTCAACAGTTCGAAGACATTGGGCGTCTCGCTCACTTCGCCGTCGCGGCACGCAACCTGCTCCCCGGGCTGAGCTAACCGAGACAGCACCAACAGTTCACCGTTGCTCGCCGACTGCACCGCCCATGGGAACGGCCCCTCGATGGTGCCCGGAGCAACGAGTGATGGAAGTTGATCAGCGGTACCGATGGTGTCGACCGCGCCCGTACCGGACTCTCGAGAGGCAAGGGCCGCAACCACTCCGATAACCACCAGCGAGATGGCAGCGGCGGCTAGCAACCACGGAGCGACTCGCCGTGATTTCGGAGGAGCGACAAGATCGAGTTCCCGTTCCAGGGCGTCCCAAAAGTCAGGTCCGTGCTCGGGAGTATGCAGTTCTTCGAGCAAGTTAGTGATCTGAGGATCGGAGTCGTTCATGTCGACACCTCCGTTTCGCTAGTTGGTGAACCAAGGGTTTCTCGTAGCGCCGCCCGTGCTCGTGACACTCGGGAAGCGGCCGTGCCAGGTGAAATGTCGAGAATCTCCGCCGCCTGGGCAAAGGTGTGTCCCTCGCCGTCGACGAGCCACACGGCGGCTCGTTGTTCGACTGTCAATGCCGACAGCGCTTCTTCTATCGACAGCCGGTCGGCAGCGCCCACCGATGGGTCGCTGCCGGAATCGACGAGCGCATCATCGGCGACCAATGGCGACTCGTCTCGTCGAGACCGGACTCGTAGATGGTCGATGCATGCCCGGTAGACGATCGAATACAGCCAAGACGTGAACTGGGCGTCCTCGCGAAAATCCTCATACCCCCGATAGGCCTTGAGATAGGCGGTTTGGAGGACATCGTCCATAGCCACCCGATCACCGACGAGACGGAAGGCGAGCGCCCGCATGGCGATATCGGACGCTCGCAAGCGTTCAGTAAACGAGGACACGGGACCTGACTCCACTAGTTCCACCTTCACCATCTCGTAGCCAGCCAAACGTTTCGCGTCCCTCACACCCATATTGGACGACACTGCCACCCGAACTCATCCATGGAATTCGAGAAACTTCTCAACCCATTCGATATCTCGCCTCGTAACACTTTCTCGACTTGTGGCATATAACAGGTATGGAGAGAGACGACGGCCGCTCTGATGCGGAGCTCATAGCCTCGGGCGCAGACGCCTTTGGTGTCCTGTATGACCGCCACGTCAACGATCTCCTGCGGTTTTTCCTGCGTCGAACTGGCTGTGCCCAAACGGCAGCAGACCTGACGTCGGAGACCTTTGCTGCTGCTTTGCTGTCGAGCCGTCGCTTTGTCGACCGGGGCAAGCCCGGGCGTGCGTGGCTGTTCACAATCGCGAACCGGCAGATGAATCGATATATCCGTCGAGAGGTAGTGGACTCCAAGGCTCGCAAGAAGCTCGGCATGGAACGGATCGAGTCGACAACCGAGGACTTGGAACGGATCGAACGCCTCGTCGATTTCGAGCCGGTACGAGACGTCATCGACGACGCCGTCAAAGCGCTGCCCGCCTCTCAACTCGAGGCCATACAACTCCGCATCGGTCGGGCGCTCCCGTATCGAGAGGTAGCCGAGGAACTTGGCTGCTCCGAAGGCGCCGCGCGGGTCCGAGTTTCACGGGGCCTGCAAACACTCGCCAGACACACAGAAGGACTGACATGACAAATCAACCCGAGTTTGTGCAACAGCTACGCGAACAACTCGACAACGGCCGAGTGAGCCTCGACCTCCGGCGGGCTACTCAACGCCGTGTCGCTGGCGGCGTCGTGGTGCTCGCGTTGATTGCTGGTCTCGGAGCCGCAGCCCTCAACCTCGTGTCGAACGACCCTCCGCCCTCGACTGTTGATGTCGCTGGCAACGACGACCTCGAAGACCGTGACGGGCCCGAGCAGTCGTTGCCAGAACTGACCACGACCACCGCTCCGCCGACCACGACTTCGACACCGCCACCATCAACCTCGACCACCGAAGCGCAGCCGACCGAACCGATTCGGCCAGATTTGCGTTCTCCGCTCGAGGTCTTCTTTGGCTCTGAGGTCGATCCGGTGAAACTGAGCGCGATGAGGTTCGCAGACGATATTGCCTGGAACGATTCCGCCCGAACCTGCATCACGTCCCAGCGGAGCGAACCGGAACTCCTCTATATCATCGGCCTTGAAGGACTCCGGTCGGACTTGGTTGTGCCCCTACCGCCCGTTTGGTTGATCGATTTCCTGAACATGGACCTGTATGTCGATGAGTTCGGATACGGCGTCGGAGGGAGCGCTCTCGAAAACGTCGAATGGGAACGACGTAGGCTGGCCGACTCCGAAACACTGGCGACGCAGGCCGAGGCCACAGCCCGCGGCAACGAGTTCTACGACAGCCTCGACGAAGCGGCCCGGGACGAGGCAGTGCGCATCGTCGCACAATGCGTCAACGGGGCCTCCCCGGGCACCTCATTTCCCTCTGACGACATTCCACCAAGCATCGTTGCCGTGGAAGAGATCTACGAGATCAAGCGAGCTGCCCTGGACCAAGCCGATGCGGATCCCGCCGTTGTCGAGGCACAGACGTCGTGGCGGAGCTGTGTCCAGCAAGCCGGCTACCCCTACAGCTCCCGCGAGCAGGCAGTCTTCGGGCTGAGAGAACTGGCCCCATCGAACCCGAACAACTTCGACCTCGGTGACGACTGGGAAACGCGCTTGGAGGACTTCCAGGCAGCGGCTGAAAACGCTGCCGCTGTCGAGGCACAACTCGTAGCCATCGACCTCGAGTGCGCCGCCTCAACTCGTGTTGATCAGATCACACGCGACGTTCGCTTCGCGATCGAAGACGCGATCATCGCCACCGAACGCGAACGCCTAGAGGGCCTACTAGACCAGTTAAGCCCTAACTAAGGCCCCCGGATCACCTTGGCTTCGTCGTAGAGCTCCTGGAGCTGTTGGCGCAGGTGTTCGGTGTGCTCTTTGACGGCCCGACGCGGAACACGGCCCTTCTCGTTCTGCTCGGGCGGAGCGATCGGTTCGCCGATCACGAACACGAGCTTCTTGGGGTAGATGAACTTCGTGCCGATCGGCATGGCGGCCTCGGTGTCGGCAATACCCACGGGCACGATAGGCACCTGCGTGCGGCCGGAGACGAAGCTCGGGCCGTCGTGCATGTTCTCGGCCTGGACGATTGGTCCACTGCGGCGCGTGCCCTCGGGAAACATCACCAATGTCTCCCCCCGAGCCAAGATCCCCTCTGCGGCCGCCATCGCCGAGCGGTCGACGGCTTCGCGTTCGACCGGGAATCCGCCCATGATGGTCAGGAACCAGCTCGCGAACGGATTGACCTTCCACAGAGACTCTTTGCCCATGAAGCGAATTTGTTCCCGTCGAATCACGGGCAGCAACGGTGTGTCGAGGTTCGAGCGGTGTACGGGGCTAAGGATGAACGCGTTGTCGGCGGGAAGGTTCTCGCGCCCATGTACCTCGTAGCGGAACCATAATTTGGCGGCTCCAGCAACCGTCGAACGGACGATCACCCACCCAATCCGGTCTCTGCGACGAAGGGACTCGCCATAACGGTCGAGCGTTGTTTGCGAAGATGCGGTCATTGTTTCACCCACTCCGAAATGATCGCGTCGACTACTCCATCCAGTGAAATCCCGGTGGTGTCGATCAGGACAGCATCATCGGCGACAGTGAGCGGATCGGTTTCGCGTTCCATGTCGAGCTGATCACGTTCCACAATCGCAGCCTCGACAGCGGCGAGGTCGGTATCGCCGCTTTCGGCCGCTCGACGACGTGCACGTTCTTGCACCGACGCATCGAGATAGATCTTGACCGTCGCATCGGGGAACACGGCCGTACCGATGTCTCGACCTTCGAGTACCGCTGCTCCCCTGGCTCGTGCCCACTCCCGTTGCGCCTCTGCAAGCACGACCCGCACACCGGGGTTCGCTGCCACCGCAGACACCGACGCGGTGACCTCTGGAGTCCGAATGGCTGTGGTGACATCGACGCCGTCGATCACCACAGTGCTCGGACCCATCACGATGGTTGCGTCCTCGGCTGCCTTGGCCACGGCGTCGTGGTCGGCCAGATCCACGCCAGCATGTTGAACCGCATAGGTGACGGCCCGATACATCGCTCCGGTATCGAGATGTGGAAGACGTAAGCACTGCGACAGCAGCTTGGCCACCGTCGACTTTCCGCTTCCGGCAGGGCCATCGATCGCGAGCACCGCTGGTGTCGTGATTGCCGACTCACGCAAGTCGTCGAGGAAGTCCCAGAAGCCGGGGAAAGTCTTTGCGACACAGCCCGGGTCGTTCACCGCCACCGAGTCGTGCGTGAGCCCGATCAGTGCCATCGACATCGCCATCCGGTGATCCTCATAGGTGTCGACGGCTGCCGGGGTATGTGGGCCGCCGACGACCGAGAACCCGTCGGCATCGATGCTGGCCTCGACTCCCAACCGGTTGAGTTCGTCGACCGACGCCTGCACTCGGTCGGATTCCTTCGTGGTGCGAATGAAGCCAATACCGGTCACGGCGCTTGTGCCGTCGGCTTTGGCGGCGAGCGCTGCGAAGGTGGGTGCAGTGTCGCTCATGTCGCCGAGGTCGACCGTGAGCGGGTCCAGGATGCCACTGCCGCGCACTTCGATCGAATCGGATTCGACGAATACCGAGGCGCCCATGGGAGCGAGAACGCGTTCGGCGAAATCGACATCGCCCTGGGTCGACGACGAGCCAAGTCCAAGAACCTTTACTCGTCCGCCGACGATCGCTGCGGCTGCCAACGGGTAGGTGGCAGTGGAGGCATCGGGCTCAATGCTGTATTCGGCCGCCGTGTACCCCGACGCCTCGACGACGATTCTGTTCGGCGTCGCCTCGACGACGGCTCCGAAGGCTTCCATGACCGCAACGGTCATATCGATATAGGGCTGCGACACCGGCGTCCCCACGAGTGTGAGATCAAGTCCATCTGGAAACGCGGGCGCTGCGAGCAACAGTCCGGAAATGAATTGGCTTGAGACCTCGGCCCCGATGGAGACCTTCCGTCCGGAAAGCGAACCCGACACCGTCATCGGCAGAAAATCGTTCTCCACGGTCGCGCCGAGATCTCGCAGCGCCTGGGCGAGTTCACCCATCGGACGTGCGCGCATCTGCTCGTGCCCGGTAAGCGTGCCACCGCCAGCGATGGCGAGGAGTGGCAGCAGAAAGCGGGCGCTCGTACCCGATTGGTTGGCATCGAGTTCGTCGGTCGGCGATTCGAGCTGCCCGCCCGCTCCCTCGACCACGACGGTGGTCCCGTCCACGGCACAGCCCACGCCCACGAGTTCAAGCGCGCCGATCATGGCGCGGGTGTCGTCTGAGAGCCCCACTCCAGCGAGGGTCGAGCGTCCCTTGGCGAGAGCCGCAACGATCAGCGCACGGTTAGTCAGGCTCTTTGATCCCGGCAGAGGAACATCGAGGTCCAGCGCACCGACGATCGGCGACACGGTGATCTGGTCGGCGTCGAGGTTATCGGTCATGACAGAGGGCGCACCGATGGGCGGTAACCGCGAGCGAGGAGGCCACCGCGAAGGACGTCGGTTACCTCGACGTCCACGAGCAAGACGATCACGCCGGTTGGGCCCTCGGCGCTGTGCGCGATCTCCAAACCGAAGATGTTGACATCGAGTTCGGCGGCGAGACCGGTGATCGTGGCGAGTTCGCCGGGCTCGTCTTTGACGCGTATCCGAACTTCGGCAAGTCCCGGCGGCAACGGGTTTACCGTTGGAAGGCTGACGCGAGCTGCGCGGGCATCGACGAGCGCGTCATGGATTGCATCTGCGTCTTCACCGTTTACCGCTTCGCGCAGCTCGACCAAGCCAGCGATCACCGCATCGAGCGCTTCAACGATCGCCTCGTCGTTTTGCAAACAAATCGGCGGCCAGATGGCCGGAGAGCCAGAAGCGATTCGGGTCATGTCTCTAAAGCCACCCGCAGCGAGGCGAAGCATGGCGAGATGTTCGTCTGAACGGCGGCTGGCCACGTTCATCAGTACGGCGGCGGCCAGGTGCGGAACATGTGAAACGGTCGCCACCATGCGGTCGTGGGCTACCGGATCAAGCGTTACCGGGTCCGCGCCCAACGCAACGACGAGTTCATGCATCGCTGCGAGCGCGTTGTCGCTCGTTTCGATCGTCGGTGTGATCACCCATGCAGCGCCGCGAAAGATGTCCGGTCGGGCGCCAGCCAAGCCGCTCTGTTCCGAGCCGGCCATCGGGTGCGAGGGAACAAACCGTTCATGGTTGACCGCTTGAGCGATCTCGCCCTTCACGCTCCCGGTATCGGTGACCCAGCCCGTCGTTTCTGAGAGCGCCCGCTTCACACCTTCAGGAATATGGTCCACCGGGGTAGCTACAACGGTGAGCGCTGCGTCAGCGGGGAGGCCCTCGTGGGCAATGATTTCATCGTCGATCGCACGCTGGACGGCAGCTTCATCGTGGTCGACACCGCCGACGACATAGCCAAGGTCGCGCAGCGCCAACGCCACGCTCCCACCGATCAGCCCGAGGCCGATCACTCCAGCTGTCTTTGGGCTTCCAAGCACGTCAGACATAGCCGATGATCCTACCGGCCCACGTTCGAGCTAGGCGGGGTCTTGGCTCGCAGCTGCTGCCTCGGCAATGGCGGTTTCGAGCTCGCGTAGCTCGCCAGCCTCGACGTCTCGCCATTGGCCAGGCTGGAGGGTGGTGTCGGTGATCGTCCCGATTCGTGTGCGCACTAGTCGAGTCACCGGATGGCCCACGGCGTCACACATCCGACGGATCTGACGGTTGCGGCCCTCGTGTAACACAAACCGCAGCAGACCGGGTGAGAGCTCAGAGACCTTTGCTGGAGCGGTCATGCCATCGTCGAGCTCCACACCCTTGCGCAGCGCTCGCAGCAGGCCTGGCTTGGGCGTGCCGTTCTCCACGCTGACCAGATATTCCTTGTCCACGCCAAAGGAGGGGTGAGTGAGGCGCTGGGTGAGAGCGCCGTCGTTGGTCACCAGGATTAGGCCTTCGCTGTCCGCATCGAGGCGTCCGACGGGAAACAGCCGTTCGTCGGCGCCGATTAGATCCACCACGGTTTCGCGGTCGTGGGTATCGGAGGCGGTCGAGATCACACCCACCGGTTTGTTCAAGAGCACCGTTCGCCGCGTGGGGTCGACGTTCACCACAACGCCGTCAACCTGAAGCTCATCGACGAGCGGATCGATCTTGTCCCCGAGCGTCGCCACGACACCATTGACCAGAATGCGCTCGTCTTCGATCATCTCTTCGCAGACTCGGCGAGACGCCACGCCTGCGGCCGCGAGAACCTTCTGCACACGTTGTCGGGGTGCAGGATCGCTATCGATGGACTCTGGCGTCGTCATTCCTCAGACGTCGAATCGCCAACGAGACCAGCTCTGGCCTCGTCACGAAGATCGATCACCACGTCGCCGCTGCTCGCCAAACCCGCAGCATTCTCTTCGTCCGCGCTGGTCTCGGCTGGCGCTGAAACATCGGCTGACGCCTCCGGCACCTCGGGATCGAAACGCAATCCCTGTTCGAGGGCCTCAACGATCTCGGGCTCTGGCACAAAATCACCAAGCTCGGGAAGGTCGACGATCGAATCGATATTCATGCGCTCCAAAAACAACGCCGTGGTGCCGTACATAACGGCCTGGCCGGGTCCTGGGTCACGAGACACTTCAGCGATGTATCCACGCTGGTTAAGAGTTCGCATCACCGCATCGACCGAGACGCCGCGAATCGCCGCTACCTGAGCGCGCGAGATCGGCTGTTTGTAGGCCACGATCGCCAAGGTTTCGAGAGCCGCGGCTGACAGACGGGTTGCCTGTCCTTCGAGGACGAACCGCTCAACGTAGGCAGCTTGTTCCGGGTGGCTCTGATAGCGGTAGCCACCGGCAACGCGGGCGAGCACAAAGCCACGACCCGAGTCGCGATATTGCTGATCGAGCGCCGCGCACGCCGCCTCGACGTTCTCCATGCCGGTGTCGACCAGCTGGGCGAGGAGCCGCGGCTCGATCGGCCGTTCGGCGACCATCAACACCGCCTCGATTGCTGCCATCAGCTCATCGGGGAGCACCGCTGTCTCTGTCGCAGTTTCTACCGTGTCACTCATCCGTCGTACCTATCGATTGCTAGTGCTTCGAGGGCATCGGCGGGGTCTCCGCCGATCCATGCCAGTTCAATGTCGCCAAAGGCTCGCGCCTGGGTGATGTCGACCATGCCTTGTTTGAAGAGCTCCAAGATCGCCAGGAACCGCACGACCACTTCGAGCCGGTCGACCAGGTTCGACGTGAGCGAGCGGAAGGTTACATGGCCAGCGCCGGGGAGCTCGTCGACGAACTCACGCACGGCATCTTCGACCGAGGCCGTAACGGCGCTTACGTGGTAGAGGTCGAGCACCGGTTCGGGCTTGGGCGTCAGCGCCCGAATGCATGCTGCGTGCAAATCGTGGACGTCGACTCCCACGAGAAGGTCGGGTGCGACGTGCAAGAACCGTTCCTCGATTCCTGCCACGCGTGGGTACGTGCGGCGGCCTGCCTCATGAAATTGGCGCAGAACCGAGGCGGCGTCTTTGAAGGTCTTGCATTCGACGAGGCGAGACAATAAGAGGTCACGTTCTTCGAAGAGCGCCAGTTCATCATCGAGGTCGATGTCGTCGTTGTCGGGAAGGAGGCGGCGTGCCTTCAGTTCGACCAAGGTCGCAGCGATGAGCAAGAACTCGGTTGCCACCTCGAGGTCGAGGTGTTCCATGCGTTCGATCTCGACCAGGTACGCGTCAACGATGGTCGCGAGCGATATGTCGTAGAGCTCGACCTCTTCAGACAAGATGAGATGCAACAACAGGTCGAAGGGACCGTTGAAGACCTGTGTTTCGACCTCGTAGGACATCGCTGCGATCGTATCGTCCGCGGGTCCGTCTCGACATCACGGGCGGCCCTACGATGTCGATGTGTCTCGAGCAGTTGTCTGGTTCCGCAACGATCTTCGTCTTGAGGCCAACCCCGCATTTGCTACGGCGACGGCAAACCATGACGAAGTCGCCACCGTAGTGACACTCGACCACAGGATTCTCGACTCGGCCGGGCCCTATCGACGGGCCATGTGGATGGCCAATGTCGATGCGCTGGCCAAAGACATTTCTGCCCAAGACGGTCATCTACATGTGCTCGGCGGACCACCGGTCGAGTCGCTGGTGGAGTTTGTGTCCGCTGGGAACGTCGATGCTGTGTACATCAACAATGCGGCGTCGGCCTTTGGCCAGTCGCGGGACCGTGCGGTGGCAGAACGCACGGAGGTTCCGCTGTATGGCCATTGGGGCACGCTGGTTACCGAACCGGGCACCGTCCTCACGCTGAAGGGCACGCTGTCGCGGGTGTTCACGCCGTTCTCGAAGAAGTGGATGGTCACCTCGCTGCCGGATCTTCCACTCGCCGGAGATACCTCGCTGATCGCACTCGATCGAACAGATGACGTTGCGCTGACCGAGACCACTCCCCCAATCGAGCCTGGCACGAACGCCGCACACGCACGGCTCGCCACCTGGCTCGATGGTGTCGACGACTACGGCACGACCCGAGACCTTCCCGCCGTTGCTGGCACCTCGTATCTTTCGGCCGATCTGCGCTTCGGCACGATCTCACCCCGCACGGTTCTCGATATTGTTGGCACGGGGACCGACGGCCGCACGGCCTTTGTTCGCCAGCTCGCCTGGCGCGATTGGTATGCACACCTGCTGCACGAGAATCCCACGATGATCAGCCAGGCCGTCCGCTCCGAATACGACAACATCGCCTGGCTCGATGACCCCGACGGCCTCGCCGCCTGGCAGCGGGGTCAGACCGGCTACCCCATCGTCGACGCCGGAATGCGCCAGCTCGCCCAGACCGGCTGGATGCACAACCGGGTCCGCATGATCGCCGGGTCTTTTCTGGTGAAGGACCTGCTGATCGATTGGCGCCAGGGCGAAGCCTGGTTCCGCCGCCACCTCATCGATGGCGAACCCTCGCAGAACGCGGGCAACTGGCAATGGGTCGCCGGCACCGGCACCGACGCAGCACCGTATTTTCGTATCTTCAACCCGATTGCCCAAAGCCGAAAGTTCGATGGCGCCGGCGACTACATCCGCCGCTGGGTCCCCGAGCTCGCCCAACTCGATAACAAGACCATCCACGCACCCTGGGAAGCCGGCCCCCTCGACCTCGCCGCCGCCGGAGTCATCCTCGACGACACCTACCCTGCCCCAATCGTGGACCACGCCTTCGCCCGAGATAGGACTCTGACCGCGTATAAGACGGCCTTGGGCAAGTAGCTGAACGAAGCGCTACAGCCGTTCGACGCGAACCCGCTCTTCCCACTCTTTGCTGATCTGCTCGATGACCGCAGGTGCTATCGGCAACGCGTACTCGTCCTGAAACCAGATGACCGTGAGCAAGCCGCCTTCCTCATTGCACCGATGATCGCTTCGTTGTTCTCAACCGTCGGAACCCCTTCAAGAAGACCGCCGTATACGAGTTTCTGATCGAGCTGGTCGATCTGGACCGCGAGGCCATCGGTCAGGCGCAGTTTGTGGTTCGACATCGCACCAGGATAGGACTGCTGCTAAACCGTGGCGGCGCCGCGGCGCCTTTCTCGCATCTCGGCATTGGTGGTGAGGACGTGGACGATGTCTTGGATGTTGGCTCGTTCACCGGTTCCCGAAAGCGGCGCCGCCGTCGTTCGTCTGTCCTGGCGGACTTCCTCTCTTGACGAGTTTCTCGCCTGGGGGCTCGAAACATCGGCTTCGGGTGTTGGTAGCTCTGCGTCCATCGGCAGCCGCAGCACTGGCACGGCAAATCGTTGACCGGTCGGGTCTATGAATATCCAGCCTTGGTCGCTGGCTTGGATGTTCCAGCCGCCCTCATGGACTTTGTGGTGATGGAAATCGCATACCGAGATCAGGTTGGCGAGCTCTGTCGGGCCGCCGTTTGTCCAATGCACCACATGATGGGCGTGCAACCGATGATCTGACTCACAACCCGGGAACTGACACATCCCGTGATCACGGCGAAGAAGAAGCCGACGAATACGTCGAGGTACGATCCGCTGCTCCGACTCCGTCGCCAACTCGACACCGGCCGGGTCGACGAGTGCCGTTTGGATCTTGGCATCACAACACAACCGACGCACCACCTCCGGATCAACCCGCCGACCGTCAACCGTCGACTCAGCCTCGGGATCGGCGCCGTTGAGCGCCTCAATATCTGCCACCACCAACACCGTTGACTCGGCGTTACGAACCGAAGACGCTGTGCCGCTGAGAATCTCGGCGGCTGTGTTCGACCGGATGGCGTGCATGCCGCCGAGGCGGGTGATGGTGTCGGTTTTGGTTTCGCCCTCAACATGCTCGCGATCGATCACCGCAGACGCCGCAGCGAACACGCCCTTCTTCACCGCAGCCATCTCGGCAACCGGTGCCGTCA
>CAYTUB010000014.1:0-46222 GCA_964441145.1 uncultured Acidimicrobiales bacterium | reverse complement strand
TCGCGCATCGGCTGTTCGCCGGCGAGACCGGCCCGGTGCGAGACATCGTGTCGCTCAACGCAGCGGCCGGTCTGGTGGTCGCCGGCATCGCCGATGACATGACCGACGGTCTAGCCAAGGCGGGCGAAGCGCTCGACTCTGGTGCGGCTGCTGCCACCCTCAATTCCCTCATCGAAGCGTCGAACAAGTAACACCTGTGCCCTCGGACCTCTTCGATCCCATGCTCGACCTGGCACTGCGCGTCGCAATGAGGGGTCAGCGCGCCAAGCCGCCTGTTGCGGCTCCGCCGAAGGTGACTCCGCTCCTCAAATTCAAGAAGGTTCCCGCAAAGGCAAAAGAAACCTTGCTCGAGGTGCTCGATACCGACGAAGAATTTCGCGCTCGCGTCGCCACTGCCGCCACCGAGGCCAAGGTGGGGCGCACCGCCATGATGTTTCTCGAACGCCCCGACGGGTGGCGAGACTTCGTCGACACCATGGTCGAGGCAGCCGAGGAGCCCGTCGTGGAGTCGTCGAGCCAGATCGGCCGGCTGGAGCAATCGCTCAGTGCAGCCACCAACGCCCGCGACTCGGCTCGTGAAGAACTCGCCCAAGCGCAGTCGACTCTTCGGGACCGCGACGCCGAAATCGAGAACCTTCGCGGCGAACTCGAAGCCGCAAGGGCCGAGCTCGAAAAGGTGCAAGAGTCCAATGGTGACCTCGTGGCCCAACGCGAACGGGCGGTCAGCGAGCTCAAGCACACCGAAGAGGTCATGACCCGTCACGTCACCGAGCGCAAGCGGCTCGAGGCACTGACCGAGACCATGACCGCCGCCCAGCTCTCGACGACTCAGGTGGGTGGTTCGATAACAGACGGTGATGTCCGCTCGGCTGTCGACGACCTGACCAAGACGGTGGCTTCACTCCAAGAGCAGCTCGACACGCTCCGGTCTGCAGCAACGCCAGAAGCGGTGGCCGTAGAACGGCGGGTTCCGCTGTCGGTACCGCACGGGCTCTTCGATGACTCGGTCGAGTACGCCGAGTATCTGCTCAACATCCCCGGCATGACGGTCTTGATCGACGGCTACAACGTGACCAAGGAAGCACAAACAAACCAGGACCTCGATCTTCAACGAGAGTGGTTACTGAACGGATTGGCGACATTGGCCGCTCGGTATGCAGCTGAATTCGAGGTGGTGTTCGATGGCGCGGATGTGTCCACGCCTACGACACCTGGCCGCGTCCGTCACCGATTCACCGCCGCAGGTGTGGAAGCTGACGACGACATCATCGAGCGGGTTGCCTCGATGGACCGACGAAAGCCTGTCGCTGTTGTCAGCAGCGACAAACGAGTTCGAACCGGGGCGCAAACCAGCGGAGCGAACCTGCTCTTTAGTCACCAGCTCATAAGCTTGCTGTAACGAATCGGCGCACGTGTCGAAGACTGGATATGGCTGTGAAACAGTTCTGGCGAATGGCGTTTTTCATCTTGGCTGTCGCCTTGGGTGTGGCGGCCTGCGGTAGCGATTCGGAGACCGCCGACGCTGAGGTAGCTGACGAAACAACAACGACCACGGCCCCGGAGACAACCACGACCGCCGCACCCGAAACCACGACGACGGTGCCCGAGACCACGACGGCTGCTCCCGCTCCCGATGTCGTCAACGCGCCAGCCAACGGGCTCGGCGACTTTGGAACTGCGGTGCTTGGAGCGAGTGAACTCGCAGAGATAACCACCGATGAGGCTGCGTGCATCGGCGACGGTCTCGGGGGACTCGACACCTCGCCAGGCTTTGACGCCCTCCCAGTCGAGGATCAGGTCACCTCGATAGAAGTCGGGATCGACTGCGCCCCAGAGACCCTCCGTCCGATCTTCATTTCGAGCCTGACCAGTGCAGCCGCAGGTGTGGATGCTGGCGTCCTCGACGTCGTCGGTGGGCGAGTTGGCGACTGCCTCTTCGACGGGCTCGTCGTGGACGATGCCGATCAGCCAAACCGCATCGCTGCACTCGTCTACAGCGGAGCCGGTCAACCGTCGCCAGACGAGGCCATCGACCCCGGTGCGAACTTGCTAGCCGATTGCATCGACTTCGACACGCTCTCCGGCGTGATCGCCGGCGATGGGGCAGTGCTGCAAGGTGGCATCGACCAGACCTGCGTAGACGAAACCTTCGACCGCGACACAGCCGTTGCCTTCTACGGCGGTTTGCTTGCCGACCCGGCATCCACCGATGGGTCTGCGGTACCCGATTCTCTGCTCGACGTCTTTGCCTGCTTCGACTTTGGGCAGCTACTCGCCGATCAATTCGGTGCCGCCGATGCCATATCCGAAGAGGAAGTGGCGTGCGTCAACGACGCCTTCCGCTCACCCGAGCTACTTCGGGGCCTCGTGGCCGGCGGTGGCGATATCTCACCCGACGCGTTGACCGGGCTCTTTGAGTGCCTCAGCCCCGAAACACTCGGCGGGATCCTCGGCGCTGGCTGAGCCTGTCATACCCCATCAGTAGCGTTTCATCTATGGCTACTGATTCGATCACCATCGACTGCGACACGTGCATTATGAAAGACACCGACGCGTGCGGCGACTGTGTTGTTACCTACCTGTGCGAGCGCGAGCCCGAAGTCGCCGTGGTCATCGACCTGGCCGACTTTCGGGCTATGAAGGCACTCGCCGACGCGGGCCTGGTCCCCGAACTGCGCCACACCACATCCACCTGACCCGTTCCGTTCCAGCGGTGACTAGGCCGGGTCCTCAGCACACGGCTATCTCAGAGGTAGCCAATACAGTGACGGGGTGGACTCGGAGTCGCTGAAAGCAGAGCTCGCGGACATCGCGACCCAGCACTCGATCGACCGCATCGGGTTTTGTACCGCAGCGGTATTCGACGATGTCCGGCGATCGCTGCACGATCGCAAGGCCGAAGGACTCAGCGCCGACATGCAGTTCACCTACCGCAACCCCGACCGCGCCACCGATCCCGAACGTGCGCTTCCGGGTGCCCGCTCGCTCGTGGTCGGCGCACGGTCGTACCGGCGTCAACGCAGCGACGACGACGAATCCGGACCGAGCGCTGCCGTCGCCGAGTACGTGTGGGAGGCCCACTATGAGTCACTGCGCGAAGGTCTCGATGCCATAGGCGAACGGCTCCGGGCCGACGGTTGGAAGACGCGCACCCTTATCGACGACAACGCTCTCGTCGATCGTGGCGCCGCACACCGAGCGGGGCTCGGCTGGTGGGGCAAGAGCGCCAATATCCTCATCCCCGGTATCGGCAGCAAGGTGGTGCTCGGGTCGGTGGTCACCGACGCCCCGCTGACCGAGGTCGACACCCCAATCGCTGATCAATGCGGCACGTGTACCCGGTGCATCGACGCCTGTCCGACCGACGCCATCGTGGCCAACGGCGTGATCGATGCCAACCGTTGCCTCGCATGGCTTGTGCAAGCGGTTGGTGTCTTCCCACGAGAGTTCCGTCGAGGCCTCGGGGGTCGCATCTACGGCTGCGACGAATGCCAGGCGACATGCCCGCCGAACCTGCTCACCGACCGAAAGGAACCTGCACCCATCACCAACGGTGAAGCACAGGTCGCAGTCGTTGAACTCCTTACCCTCGACGACGATGCGCTCATGGAACGTTTCGGCGCCTGGTATATCCCCAAACGAGACCCCCGCTACCTACGACGCAACGCGTTGGTTGTCCTTGGAAACGTCGCCGACGGCGACGCCGAGCCAACCCAAGACCTCGTTCGCCAGTACCTCGAATCCGGTGACGATCTGCTGGTCGCCCATGCCGTGTGGGCGGCGAACGAACTTGGTTGCGCCCATCTCATCGATGCCGCGGCGCTGGCAACGGTTGGCCCTCTCAGCCAAGTTGAGCTGGCGCACCTAGGCGAGGTTGCATGATGGGCCGCCATCTTCTTGTGACCAACGATTTCCCGCCAAAGCTCGGAGGTATTCAGCAATACCTGTGGGAGCTCTGGCGGCGTCTCGACACCGACCGCTTCGAGATCCATACGACGCCCTACGCCAACGACGAGGCCTTCGATGCCGAACAGAGTTTCAGCATCGTGCGGAGCCAAGAGCCTGTTCTGTTGCCCTATCCCTGGTTGGCCAAGCGCATGAACCACGCAGCCGATGCCTTCGGCGCCGACCTCATCGTGATCGACCCCGCCGTTCCTCTCGGCATCATCGGCCCGGCCCTCAACCGCCCGTATGCCGTGGTGCTCCACGGCGCTGAAGTCACCGTTCCCGGCAGGCTTCCGGGCGCCCGCCAGGCACTCGCTCGAGTACTCGACCAGGCAACCGGCGTGATCTCGGCGGGGGAGTACGCCTTGGCCGAAGCCGAGCGGGCGGTTGGTCGAGAACTCCGCAGTGTGGTGATCCCGCCAGGAGTCGACGTCGATCGGTACCGGCCGGTCGCCGACGCCGACACGCTCGCCGTTCGCGAGCGATTCGACATCGGCCCCGACGCGCCCTTCGTCTTTAGCGTGTCCCGTTTGGTGCCTCGCAAGGGGATGGACACGCTCATCGCTTCGGCCTCACGGCTGAAAGCCTCGTTTCCCGATCTCGTGGTCGCTATCGCTGGAGATGGCCGCGACCGGGCTCGCCTGCAGCGGCGTATCGATGACTTGGGCGCACCCGTCCGCCTGCTTGGGCGCATAACCGATGACGATAAGGCCGCACTTCTTGGAGCCGCTGACCTGTTTGCCATGTTGTGCCGGAATCGCTGGAACGGGCTCGAACAAGAAGGATTTGGCATCGTCTTCGTTGAAGCAGCCGCCGCGGGCACCGCCCAAATCGCTGGTGATTCCGGAGGGGCGAGCGAGGCGGTGGCCCATGGCGAGACCGGCGTGGTCCTCGAGGTGGACGCGACGATTGCCGAGGTAACCACGACCATCGCCGCACTGCTCGATGACCCGCTTCGGCTCGCATCGATGGGCACGGCATCTCGTGACCGAGCCACCGCGAAATTCTCCTACGATGGGCTCGCTACGCGCCTACAGGCAACCCTTGATGAATGGGCGACTCTTTGAGCAACGCAAACGGACAACCCGCAGGAAACAGCGACACCCTATTGCGCGCCGACATCGCGGTGACGATCGCCTTCAGTGCACTGAGCGCGCTGACGTTCCTGCTCGCCGAGAGCCTCGATCTGCTCTATGCCGCATTGAGCGCAGTGCTGTTCTTTTTGGGCGCCGCGCTTATGGCACTTGGACTGTGGAACGGGATCCAACGGTCGCGGGTCGAAGAAGTGACGTTGGTCGGGCTCGCGGCGGTCAGCAAAACCCACGTACCGGGTCGAGCCCGGAACATCTTGTGGGCAATGATCGTGCTCCAGGTGGCGGTCACGGTGTTGTTTGCTTCACTGCGCCCATTTACCCAACAGGCGTTCGGAATTCTCGCTCCGACATTCGGTCTTGGCGTCGCAGTGTTGTGGGGTTCGCGCTTTGGGTCGTTTCATCCCCGAAATGATCCCTGAAACGCGCCGATGTTGACCGTTTTCGCAGCCATTTGGGCTACTGTGCGAGGAACGGTAGACAAGTTGGAGCGCACATGGCCGATCACGCGGCAGAACGAACCGAAATCGAGGCTTCTCCCGAAGCCTGTTTTGCTGTCGCGACCGACTTTGAGAAGTATCCCGAGTGGGCCTCTGACATAAAGGAAGTCACCGTGCTGGCACGCGACGACGATGGTCGTGGCGGAGATGTGGCTTTCCGTGTTGCGGCGATGGGACGCTCGACGTCCTACACCTTGCGCTATAGCTATGGGTCAAATCCGCTGCGTATGTCCTGGCGTCTCATCGAAGGCGACATCTTGGAACGCATCGACGGTGAGTACGAGTTCGTGCCCGTCGGCGATGGTTCGGGTTGCGAAGTCTTGTACTACGTGTCGATCGACATGCTCGTGCCGCTACCGGGGTTCGTGAAGCGGCGAGCCGAAGCAAAGATCTTGCACACCGCAATGGATGACCTAAAGCAACGGGTCGAATCGGTAGGGGTGTGAGCGTAGATCAAACCCGCGTTGTCGAGGCTCGTGAACGCCTCCGCGCTGCTGATCAGAATCCGTTTCGCGACGACCCGGCAATCCGAGTCGTTGAACTCGATTCGCCGCGCGACGGTGAGGCTCCGCTCATCGTGCACCCTCGGGTCGCCATCCTCGACGGATTAGGAGAATCGGCCCGGCAGTCGATCGCCGCCACCGTCGATGGCATTCGCCTCCGCAACCCCAACGTTGGACTGACCGGACGGGTAGAGATCAACGGGCGCCGCCTCCCGCTCGCCTCGCTCAGCCGTTCCGAACGCAAAGTCGGCGCCGGGCTCGAAGCAGCAGATCTCTTCATCAGCGCCCCTGAAGCTGACCTCTACATCAAGGTCGCAAAGAGCGCAGAGCGCGCCATTCAACTTTCCGCCGCTGAGCTTCGCGGCGCCGATGAACGCGCCGAGGTCATAGACGCCCAGCGAGCTGAGCTCGCCGAGTCGCTCGCTACAGCATCGGCGTTCGAGCCGAGCGCCGATGAGCGTGCGGCCATGCTCGCCACTATCGATGAGGTAGTGCTCCCCGTCGAGGTTGTGCAGCAACTGCAACGAGGAGTGTCCGCGCTCGACGCCGACCCACAACGCGTCAGCCTTTGTGCAGCGATCGAACAAACAGAGGCAGCGCGTGCACGAATCCTTCCAAGCGATGGGCACCAAGCGGCGCTGCTAGCCGACCTGGCCCGCGCAGAGGCCGACGGGTCCCTGGCGGCATACGACGTGATCCCTGGGGGACCGGCATCCGAGCTGCATGGACAGCTCACACAGCTCGGTTTGGCAAGCTCTCCTGACCAGGCACCGATGGTCGCAGAGCGGGTGATCGCCGAATCGATCGAGCTGCACGAAATGCGGCACGCATTAAGCCGAGAACTTGGACAAGGCACAGATGTCGAACCCGACGACACCTGGCGCGACGATGAGTCGCTCCTCGACCAACGACGAGTCTTGGACGAACAGCGGATGCACGTCCAGCGGCGCTTGCGCGCACAGCAACAGCTGCTTGCGATCGCGCAAGAGACGATCGCGGAACTCCAGGGCTTTGGCGACTCAGCACGAGCGGCCGGAGATCTATCTCCCTTGCTGATCGAGGAACCGTTAGTGGACCTTCCCGCGGCGCTCAACGGTGCGGTGTTGTCGATGCTGTTGCGTCACAGCGCGCATCGCCAGATCATCTGTATCTCTGACCAACGACTACTTCAGCAGTGGTCGCATTCGGTCGCGGGTCGTGCCGGTTGGACTCCCTCACAGGGTTGGTTCCTGACCCGAGACTGACCTGCGTTGGGAGCACCATTGCTGATCATTGGATTCGATGTAGGCGGAACGAACGTTCGCGGGGTGGCACTTCGGCCGGGCGACGCGAAGCCGTTGGCTATCCATCGAGCGCGAACCCGCCCCGATGGCGATGTGCTGGTCGATACCATCGTCGAAGTAACGGAGGCACTCGCGGACGATATTGGTGAGCCAGTCGATGCCGTCGGGCTTGGTATGGCGGCCCTCATGGACTCCGGCGGGATATTTCGCTACGCACCAAATATCCCTGGAGTGGTCAACTATCCGCTCGTCGAACGAGTCGTCGACCGGCTCGGTGTCCCGGTGATTGCCGAGAATGACGCCACAGCAGCTAC
This sequence comes from uncultured Acidimicrobiales bacterium, assembly GCA_964441145.1. Classification (GTDB taxonomy): domain Bacteria; phylum Actinomycetota; class Acidimicrobiia; order Acidimicrobiales; family SHLQ01; genus SHLQ01. Next base: position 38,586 of record CAYTUB010000014.1, on the reverse strand, counting down.
CTGGGCAGAATTCGAACTTGGCGCAGGTCGCGGGTATCGCGACATAGCCTTCGTGGCTCTTGGCACCGGGATCGGAACGGGTTTCGTGCTCGACGGCAAACTGCACCGGGGCGCACACGGTTATGCCGGTGAGGCCGGCCATATGACCGTCCAACGGGACGGACCAGAACACATCACCGGTGCACATGGCCCGTGGGAATACTTCGCTTCTGGAAATGGCCTCGGTCTTTTGGCCCGCCGGTGGGCAGCCGAAGGGCGTGTCGACGCACTCGTGGAACGTGCCGGTTCGGTTGCCGACGTGCGCGGCGAGCACGTGCAAGAACTGCTCGATGAGGGCGAACCAGGTATTGAGGCGCTCATCCGACGGTTCTCTCACGACGTTGCTGTCGGTCTCGCCGATCTCGTCTACGTACTCGACCCGGAGGTCTTCGTCCTCGGGGGAGGACTGGTCGACCTGGGAGAGCCGTTGCGCGCTCACGTTGAAAAGAGCCTCGCCGAGCGAATCCTCGGGGCCCCATACCGGCCAGCGGTTCCCGTCATTTTGGCCGAGCTGGGTTCGCATGCTGGCGCCATTGGCTCGGCAGCCTTGGCCGCCGAGCACCTCAAGAACCTCGGCGAGTAGCTGCTACGACACAGCCTCTGGCTGCTACGACACAGCCCCTGGCTGCTACGACACAGCCCAGTCTCGGCTTCGGCCGAGCGCTTGAAGCCAGCGAGCGTGCAATGCATCTGCGGGCTGGCGGTCCGTTGCTGGCTCGACGGTGAGGTCCGCCTGCCATGCGTTCGTGATCTCTGCAGTGTTGGACCACACCCCCTCGGCAAGCCCGGCGAGATAGGCCGAGCCAAGGGCGGTTGTCTCGGTGATGCTCGAGCGGTGGACGGGCACGCCAATTTGGTCGGCCTGGATCTGGAGCAAGATCTCCATGACCGAAGCGCCTCCGTCTACCCGCAAGCTGTCGACGTGCACACCGCCGACCTTGGCCATTGCATCGATCACATCGCGGCTTTGCAGCGCCATCGATTCGACCGTGGCTCGGGCAATGTGGGCGCGGGTTGTCCCTCGGGTCAGGCCAACGATGGTGCCTCGGGCGTTTGCGTCCCACCATGGGCTTCCAAGGCCGGTGAAGGCGGGAACCATAAAGACGTCATCTGATGACTCGACCGACTCGGCTAAGGGGCCAATTTCGGAGGCGTCGTCGATCATTCCGAGGCCGTCGCGCAGCCATTGAATCGCGGCGCCGGTGACAAAGACTGCGCCTTCGAGTGCGTAGGTTGTCGACCCGTCAGCCAAGGTCCAACCAACGGTGCTCAACAGCCCGTCGACCGGTTCGGGGAGGTTCGGGCCGACATTCATCAAGATGAAGGACCCCGTGCCATAGGTGTTTTTGGCCGAGCCTGGTTCGAAGCACCCTTGTCCAAACAATGCAGCCTGTTGATCTCCGGCGACTCCCGAGATAGGGATTCCCGCAGGGATAGAGAGCCCGTCGCCTGTCTCACCAAAACGTCCAGAAGATGGGCGGACCTCAGGAAGTACCGATGCCGGAATTCCGAAGAGATCGAGCATCTCCTCTGACCATGCCATCTTTCCAATGTCATAGAGCAGTGTGCGGCTGGCATTGGTGGTGTCGGTGACGTGCACTGCACCGTTGGTGAGCTTCCACATCAACCAGCTGTCTACGGTGCCAAAGGCGGTGTCGGGACCGACCTCGATGTGTCCGCCACCGATGAGCCATTCAAGTTTGCTGGCCGAAAAATAGGGGTCGAGTACCAGCCCGGTTGTTTCACGCACCTTTGGCTCGTGCCCGGCCTCTACGAGCTCTTCACAGCGTGCCGAGGTGCGACGGTCTTGCCAGACGAGCGCTCGGTGCAACGGCTCGCCGGTCGAGCGGTCCCATACGACAACGGTCTCGCGCTGATCGGTGATGCCGATCGCAGCGATCGATTCGTCGAGCGCGCCCACCACTTGGGACAGCGTGGTTTGGACGGCATCCCAAATCTCGATGGCGTCATGCTCGACCCACCCAGGTTGGGGGAAGTATTGCGGGAACTCTCGATAGGACGACGCCACAATCGTGCCGCCGGGACTGAAAGCGATCGATCGAACCCCAGTGGTTCCCGCATCGATGGAGATCACCACAGCCATAGCCCAACACTGTAAGTGGGAGTAGATCGATGTGCCATATGTGTTGGCGATTAGAGACGATCAAGTCGGGTGCTTGCCTACACTGGGGATCGTGAAAATTGCTGTGCTCACCGGTGGTGGAGATGCTCCAGGACTTAACGCTGTCATTCGTGGCGTTGTCAGACAAGCGACGACGGATGGACACGAGGTCATCGGTTTTCGTGATGGCTGGCGCGGAGTCATGGAAAACGATTGGATGGCGCTCGACGTTGAAGGCTGTAAAGGCCTACTCACTCGAGGCGGCACCATTCTTGGAACGACTCGCATCAACCCGTTTATGCAAGACGACGGTCGCGACCTCTGCAGGGCTACGTTCGACGTTGAGGGCGTAGACGCGCTGATTTCTATCGGCGGCGAAGGCACGTTGTCCTGCACGAACGAGATGCACCGTCTCGGCTTTCCCGTAATCGGAGTGCCCAAGACCATCGATAACGACATTGGCTTGACCGAATTCACCTTCGGCTTTGCCACCGCAGTCGACATCGCCACCGAGGCCATCGGCCGTCTGCACACGACCGCTGAAAGCCACGACCGAGTAATGGTGGTCGAGGTGATGGGCCGCCACGTGGGCCACATTGCAACATGGGCAGGTCTCGCCGGTGGCGCAACGGTTACCTTGATCCCCGAAAAGCCGTTCAACATGGACGAAGTGTGTGATTCGCTGCGTCGACGCCATGAGAGCGGAAAGTTTGCTTCGATCGTCGTGGTTGCCGAGGGGGCGAAGCCTCAACCGGGATCACTCGACGTTCCCGACGACACCTTCGACGAGTTTGGTCATGTGAAGCTCGGCGGAATCGGCGACCTCGTTGCGAGCGCCATCACGAAGAAGACCGGATTCGAGACACGCACCACGGTGCTTGGCTATGTGCAACGCGGTGGCGAGCCATCAGCCTTTGACCGAGTCCTCGCTACGTGGTTCGGCATCGAGGCCGCCCGAGCAGCCAACGACCAGGACTGGGGTTCGATGATCGCGTACCAGTCCGGCGCAATGAATCGGGTCAAGATCGCTGACGCAGTAGCAGAGCTCAAATACGTCAACGAAGATCTCTTCGACGTCGCAAAAACCTTCTTCGCCTAGCGCAACGGTGCGCACTAGCACCTAGTTCGTAAAGCTAATCGGAAAGAGCGTTGAGTAGTCGGCTCTGCTGACAGGCCGCGTCACGTCGCCTTCTTCGGTGTCGGTCTTCACCGGCCGGTCCTCATCGACCCCGTCTTCGTTTCGCACCAGGAATCGGATTGTCTCGATTCCCTCGATCTCGGTCAACGTGAAGACCATTTGGGCAAAGGCGACCGTACGGTCCTCGCCTTCCAGTGCCGGCGTTTCCGATAGCACGACAACGAGCTGTCCGTCTTCGGTACGGCTGAGTCCCAGGATGCTGATCGGCTCATCGCCGGTTGGGACGACGAGGGTCGTCAGGTTTCCTTCGAGCTGTTCTTCAGAGGTTGGCCCGATGATGAGCTGCTCCAAGATAAGCGTTTCGAGATCGGCGCCGGAGTCCACCACAGGGACCTGACGAACAACGGCACGCAGTCGTGGCTCGCCGTCTCCAGGATCGACAAGGTAGATGGTCACCTGTTCGGTCAGTTGGGGAGGAAGCGTCGTTGTTGTCGACGTGCCCGGTTGCAGCGCTGCGGGAAGCTGATCGTTGGTGATCAGTTCCGGTTCGCTATCGAGGGGAATGCCACAGCTCGCGGCGACGAGAGCGATGCCGAGGCAGAGGACGAGGAGTTTGGCGAGGCGGTTCATGCGAACTCTTGGTCATCTTCGGATTCGGGGAGGAGCAGCAGTTCTACGACGAAGCGAGCTCCTGTCTCTGAATCGGGACGGTCTTCGACCCACACTCGCCCGTTGTGCAGGTTGATGTGTTCGGCGACGAGCGACAGTCCGAGACCGACTCCGGTGTCATAGCCGCGACGGCCTCCTGCGCCGCCTCGGCTGAAGCGGTCGAAGATCACGAAACGCTCATCGAGAGGCACTCCGGGTCCCTCGTCTTCTACGGCCATTTGCACAGAATGCAGTGTGGCATAGACCTCTATGCGGGTGGCTCCGCCCCCGTATTTGCGGGCGTTGTCGATCAGGTTCGCCACGACTCTGGCGAGACGTCGTTTCTCGGCCAGGACCACGGCTTCTTCGGCATTGGGGTGAACCTCGACAGGAATTTCCTCGGTCGTTGCGATACCGACCGCCGCATGCACGAAGTCAGCAAACAGAAGCGGCGCTGCCTGTAGCTCGACATTCCCAACATCGAAGCGACTGATCTCGAGGAGATCATCGACAAGGGTTCGAAAGCGGGTGATGTCGCTCGACAAGAGGTCGAGAGCGGTTTGGGCACGTTGAGGCAAATCGTCTCGCGTGTTCTCGATGACCTCCACGGACGCGGTCAGGGTCATGAGTGGTGACCGCAGTTCGTGGCTCACCTCTGATGCGAAGCGGGAGTCACGCTCGATTCGCTCCTGAAGCCCTCCAGCCATCTCGTTGAAGGACGCAACGATGCTCTCGAGATCCTCGTCACCAGCAGGGTCAAGTCGCGTATCGAGACGTCCACCAGCGATTGCTTCGGCCGCCGCACTCACATCGCGCAGCGGTGACAGGGCTCGGGTTGCAGCAAAGCGACCGGCGAGTGCAGCGAGCCCGCCCACGATCAAAATGCCGCCGAGGAGGACGAATTGCAGTGTCTCGAGCGTGTCCTCAACGTCGGTGAGCGGGAGCGCTTCGAAGTAGACGACGGTGTCGAATCCTGCCTCTTCGAATCCGCGAATTGGTACGCCGTACACAATTGCAGGATTGCCCTGAACCTCGGCGCTCAACCGGCCGGCATTTCCCTCAAAGGTGAGTGTTTGGAGATCGACTGGCACGTCATCGAGGCTGAACGCTGATTCGTCGAGCGAGAAGTTTCCGTTGTCGATGATTAAGAGCGGACGAGATCCGGCCGCGGTACTCAACGAATCGATAACGCCTTGCACCGCGCCCGGTTCAAGGTCTCCACCAAGTTGGCGTTGGACACGTGCAGCATTGGAAAAGACGAGGACTTCGGCGACATCCTCCCGGTCAGAGATCAACACCTGGCGCGTCGTTGTCAGCGTGATAGCCGCGAGCAAGAAGGCCACGATCAATCCGCCGAGGGCGAACGCGGCGGTAATTCGGGATCGGAGCCCGAGACCGAAGCGGTTCATGATGTGGCGTCAGGCTTGGAGTTTGTAGCCAAGGCCTCGGACGGTCACGACATATTGAGGATCAGCGGGATCGGCTTCGATCTTGGTGCGTAGACGGCGGATGTGGACGTCAACGAGGCGTCCATCACCGAAGTAGCCATATCCCCACACCTTTTCCAACAAGGATTCTCGTGAGAAGACCTTGCCCGGTGACGATGCGAGTTCGACCAGCAGCCGGAACTCGGTTTTTGTCAGATGCACTTCTTCGCCACCGCGACGTACTACGCCTTGATCAGGAATGACTTCAAGATCACCGAAGGACATATCGCCGGCTGGTGCGGCGCCCGTCCGGCTTCGACGCAGGAGCGCTCGGATTCGGGCGGAGAGTTCTTTGGGAGCGAAAGGCTTTGTGAGGTAATCGTCTGCGCCGGCTTCGAGCCCTGCGACAACGTCGTGGGTATCGGCACGTGCGGTGACCATCACGATCGGCACGTCGGACACGCGGCGGATAGACCGGCACACATCAAACCCGTCGATACCGGGAAGCATGATGTCGATAAGGACGACGTCGGTGGGCTGTTGCCCAAACATCAGGAGGGCATCTTCGCCGTTGTCCGACTCCGCGACTTCCCAGCCCTCATCTTCGAGAGCCATCCGCACGGCTGTGCGGATGCGTTCATCGTCTTCAACGGTGAGAATCCGAGTCCCCACAGCATGTCCTTCCTCAGGCGTCGATCGCCTGCGCTCACATTAGGCGCATTCGGCGCTCACACATGGTAATTCGTGTGTGCTGTTCCACTTTTATGTGATTTACGCCCCAGCTTCAACCAGAAGTGCCCGCAACGCGTCGGCGATACCGGGTGTGGCCACCATCGTCATCGAATCCATCTCGACAACCGCTCCGGCCTCGGCGGCGATTACCCGCCCGGCTGCGCCATCCCATGGTTTGATCCCGCGTTCGAAGTAGGCATCGACGCGTCCGCAGGCGACCGCACAGAAGTCCAGTGCTGCTCCGCCGTTGCGTCGAATGTCGCGCACCTTGGGAAGTACCGTCGAAAGCGCGCCTGCTTGTTCGCGGCGTTCGTCGGGGGAGTACGAGAAACCCGTTGCGACCAGAGCAGATTGCAGCTCAGTTTTTGATGACGGCGAGATGGTGTTGCCGTTGCGGGTAGCCCCTTGGCCCAGGGCCGCGACGAACAACTCATCACGAACCGGGTCGAACACGGCGCCGGCGGTTGGAACACCATCGACTTCGACCCCGATCGACACGCTGAAGCCGGGAAGGTCATAGAGCAGGTTGGTCGTTCCATCGACCGGGTCGATCACCCACACGATGCCGGTCGAGCCTTCGCGGGTGGTTCCCTCTTCGCCAAGAAAGCCGTCGTCGGGACGCGTAGCTTCGATTCGTTGGACCACCATCTCCTCTGCCCACGTATCGATCTCGGTCACCACGTCGGTCGAGGTTGATTTCGTGGTCCACGAGAACCCCGCCGCACGGCGAGTGCCGACCTCGACCCCGATGTCATGGGCGACCTCGGCTGCGAGTTCGGCGAGTTCGGATGGGGAAGGTGTTCCGGTCATGAAAGTCCTTTGGCTCGGCGCGCTCGGTCACGAGCTTCGATCGCTCGCCACTCCGACATGGCTCGCAGCGTCAACACCGCAACGACAGCGACGCCAACCGCTGCGATTACTGCGCCACCGATTCCGAGCAAGGCCGCCGTCGTCGCGCAATCGGTCCGACATTGAAGGTCGACGACCGACCAGCCAATGAGGCCACCGCAGGCGCCGGCAATGATGACAGCTGCTACTGCGATCACGCGTGCCCAGACCGGTGGGGATGCATCGGGCAGCGAGGGTGGGGACTGCGGTGTGCTCACATCTTTAGGCTATCGCCCGATCCTTGCGCTCTTGATGTGCGCGGCTGAACTCGTGACCCGGGATGTGCGCGAGAATGAGACCGTGGCCGCACGCTCGATCCTGCATATCGATATGGACGCGTTCTATGTGTCGGTGGAACTGGTGCGCAATCCCGAGTTACGTGGATCGCCGGTCGTCGTTGGCGGTACCGGGCGGCGTGGCGTTGTTGCTGCAGCTTCCTATGAGGCTCGTTTCTACGGTGTGCATAGCGCGATGCCGTCAGCCCAAGCCCAACGTCTATGCCCGCACGCTGTTTTTCTGGCAGGGGATCATGATTTGTACGCCGAGGTCTCCCAGCGGGTGATGGCCGTATTTCGAGACGTCACGCCCATCGTTGAGCCACTGAGCCTTGATGAGGCCTTCCTCGACGTCACCGGTGCCTTGCGCTCGCAGGGCAATGCACGCCACATAGCGAGAACGATTCGAGAGCGCATCTACGACACCGAAGGATTGACCTGCACGGTTGGCATTGCGCCAAACAAGTTTCTCGCAAAGCTTGGCTCCGAGCAGGCCAAGCCGAAGGCTTCGCCGAAAGGGCCCGTGTACGGCAGCGGCATTTTCGAGATCGAACCGGGAGAAGAGATCGACTTCCTCACGCCGTTACCGGTGCGAACGCTTTGGGGCGTCGGTCCAGCGACAGCAAAACGGCTCACGTCGCTCGGGGTTGAGACCGTGGGTGAACTCCGACAGTTCCCCGAGCAACGGCTGGTGTCGGCTCTGGGCCGTGCCAGTGGGAGCCATCTCCATGCCTTGTCCCATGCGATCGATAACCGAGCCGTGGAACCCGGCCGGGGAACGAAGTCGATCAGTCACGAGGAAACCTTTGCTCACGACATGATGGACCGCGGCGAACTCGATGTTGAACTGGTGCGGCAAAGCGATGCGGTAGCCCTTCGCCTGCGCCGAAGCGAGCTCGCCGCAAGGACCGTGCAACTCAAGGTTCGCTTCGGCGACTTCTCGACCATTTCTCGCCGTCGAACCGCCGATCAGCCCTTCACATCGTCAGCGACCGTTCTCGCCCTGGCCCGGTCGCTGTTTGCCGAAGTTGACGTCACGCCTGGCGTACGTCTGCTGGGCGTGGGGGTCGCAAACCTGCTCACCGATCCCGGCCAACAACTCGCCCTCGATTTGGGTGCGGCCAACGACGATGACGAAGCGACTGGACGTAGTGACGAGGAGCTTCGCACCGATCAAGTAGTCGACGATGTTCGGGAACGATTTGGGTCCGGAGCCATCGGACCCGCCTCGACCGCAGTGGATAGAACGCTCCGCGTGAAACGACGCGGAGAACAGCAATGGGGCCCCAATAGTGACGATTCTGCTCCGTGATAGGCAACATCCCCGCCGAAAGTGGTGAAAAAGGCGGAAAAGGGTCCGATGGATCCCCGAAGCGCGTTGTCGCAGAAGCCAAGCTGTGCGAAGATTGAAATGAACGGCTGTCGACTAGGGTTTATCCAAGCGACGTTCACTAAGACCGAAGGACACGAGCGCATGCCGCTTTCCGAAGACGAGCAACGAATTCTCACTCAGATTGAGCAGCAGTTGTATGAGGACGATCCTGTCCTGGCCCACGAGGTTTCGTCAACGACCGTCTTTACCCATGGGTTCAAGCACATCCGCTGGTCAGCCCTCGGATTTGTAGTTGGCCTCATCGTTCTTCTGCTCACCCTGTCGATTTCCTTCTGGGTGTCCTTCGTTGGGTTCTTGATCATGCTTGCAAGCGCCTGGTACGGCGAGAAGAATCTCCGCCGAGTCGGCAAGGCTGGCTTGCAACAGGTGACCGGTAACGTCCGAGGCCCATCAGCTGGGCGAGGTTTCTTTGGAGAGACCAGCCAGCGCTTGCGTGATCGTTTGAACGATCAACAGCAACAACAGCGCGACGACGAAGCCTAGGCCGCTACTTCAGCGCTAGTCACAACTCGATGTACGCGCTGCTTCCTGCGCTGCGTTTTGCTACGGGTTCGTCTCTGTCGACCCGCGTCACCAGTGGTTGACGAGCGATAGGCGCGCGGCCGATAGAGCAACGTCGACGCGGAGTTTCGTCCTCGAGTATTTCGACGATCAGGTTCGAGGTCGAAGGTGTGACCACGCTCCGACTCGATCACGCCAGACGTTGACCGGGCTGGCATGGACCCACCACCATTCGACGGCGCCGCGCTTTTCCTTTGCCCGAGCAGCGATCGTTGCCGTCACTTGTTCGGCGGCGGCAACGTGTTCGGTCGAGATGTCGGCGTTGTCGCTATAGGTGGCTCGCACCACTTCAGTGGCGAGCGGCTGCAGTTGCATCGCTGCATCGTCATCGGTTTCTGCAACCTGGGCTACGACCTCTGAAGGTGTTTGTGCGGGGTCGGCAGAAAAGCCCATGAATTCGAGTGCGGCGAGAGTGTTCGACCACGCGAGGCCGATGCGGCCGCGTGGGTCATTGGCAACGGCACGTTCTTCGCGTCGGGCCCGCCAGACGCCATAGAACAACGGAGTGATTGCAAGAGCGAGCGCTCCTGTCGTTCCGCCGACCCATGCAGCCACGGTTCCACCGCCGACTCCCTGATCGCCGCCGATGACGGTGGTGCCACCAGAATCAAAGTCGGGTGCGACCGTGGTCGTTGTCGATGGCACCGGCTGCTGAGCGCCAGGTACGGTCGTGCTTGCTCCAGGAGCAGGCGCTGCAGGGGTGGGCGTGGCCGATTGGCCTTCGTCGCCGGCCGAAGCTGGCGTAGCGCCTTCTTGGTCCGCTGGGAATCCGGTGTGTGCCTCGTCGCCGGGAGCGCCGCGGCCTGGTGTTGGTTCGAAACGAAGCCAACCGATCTCTTCGATCCACACCTCTGGCCATGCGTGTGCGTGCTTACCGGTTACTCGGTACGCGTCGATCTCGGGGTCGTACTCGCCTGGGGTGAAGCCCACGGCGACTCGGGCAGGCAGCCCAAGCGATCGGGCCATCGCTGCATAGGAACCAGCGAACTGCTCGCAGTAACCGGCTCGGACTTCGAAGAGGAAGTCCTCGATGCGTTCGGCGGAGTGTCCGCGGGCGACGTCGAGGTCGTAACGGAACCGAGACGGGTCTCGGAAGTAGTTCTGGAGGGCGAGGGCCTTGTCATATGGCGTCTCCGCGCCAGCTGCGACGATGATGTCCTGGGCTTCTTGACGAACGGCCTGGCTGAAGTCGTCTGGCAGTTCGAGGTATCGCTCGGCGATATCGCCCGGGACGCCGTCGCCGGCGGCGGCGATTGCGGCAACGTCTCGCTGTGGCACGTTCGATACCAAGCTGTAGGTCAGGCCATCGGAGTTCGTACGATCGCGATCGACGATCAAGGTGCCTGAATCGCGTTCGTATTCCAGGTCGAGGCCCTCGGGCTTATCGAGAATCTCTGCGGGTTCATAGGCAGCGGGCAGCCAGATCTTGCCGAGCGCCTGAATGTCGAAGGTCTGGACTTCCTGGACCGCCGTGGTGCCGTCGGGCAACGAGGGGTCGAGCTCGCCAGATGCATTTTCGAACGATCCACGAGATCGCCAAATTCGACCGTCGAACACATCGAGCGACGTGATCCGCCAGTAGTCGGGGCTATCGGTTTGCACGGTGAAGACTTCGACGTCGGGTTGGTCGACCAGCCCGGCGCGAATGTCGACAAGCGGGGAGAGGACTACTCGGGGTTCTTCGGGGGCGGCGAGCTCGGTGGGGTCGAACACGGGAGGCTCGTTGTAGCCAGGAAGCGCCTGGGCCACGGCAACACCGGAAATCATCGTGAACACGATGACGCCGAGGCCGACTCGAAGCAGTGATGCTTGGCCGCGTTGCGCGGCGTTGTTGCCAAGCCACGCCCCCGCCTCATCGGCTTCGGCGAGGCGGTGGAGCAAGACGAATGCCAAGGCGGCGCCAACGAAGACCACCGAGGTGACGATTCGCGCTTGCTCAGCAGCAAAGAACGAACCAAAGATGAACACGGCGAGGCCGGGGATGAGGGCCTCGACCGGGGCTCGGAGGCGGAAGGCAGCCCAGTCAGCCAGGAATGCCACGACCCACATGACGAGAGCCACCATCAACAAGAACGGTGCGGTGACCTGTGTGGGGGCGCCGACGGTCTGGAACTGATCTACCGCCAAACGGAGATCTTCGATGAGGCCAGCGAGGACCATTTGGTCGATGAGCGAGGTGGACTCAACGGTCGTCGGGGGAAACAGCACAACGGCAGTCGCGATGAGACCAATGCCCGAGGCAATCGCGGAAATGAAAATGCCGCCACCAGCCCAGCGGACGCCTGCGGCGACGATGTGTGCCGCGACCGTGGCAGCAGCGATTGGCATGAAGTAGGAGGAGTCGACAAAGAGCCGTTGGAACGTGAAGACCGTGGCGAGCGAAAGGAGAACGAGGCTGATTTCGCCCGCGAAGTCATAAAAGGTGTCCGGCAAGCGACGAGTTGGACGTCGACGTCGTGAGATCATCTAGGAAAATCCTCCCTCATGAGGATGACAGCCACAGTGGGTTGTGTCTCGGTACTCTTTGCCATCCTTGGTCAATCCTTAGTGTGCGTTTTCAATCGGCAGCTTTTGGTTACCTTCGAGCCGACATGAGCGTCCGAATCGCCGTCGTCCAGATCCCAGCGAGGTCATCGAGGCTCCCCAGGTGAATACGAAGTTCTTGTGCGGTGGCTTCAGCCCGGCTGGGGGTAGCCGTTGTGCCATCGGCCCACATCGATGGCATCAGCATCAGATACATCACGCGGCTATAGCTCGTCAGCTCTTGTCGTCCAATGGTGGCTCCACTTGCGGTGGTGACTACAACAACGGCACCTTGGCCGCCACGAGGAACCGCGTCGACGCGCTCTTGTGGGTCGATGGCCTCGACCACGGCGAGCGCGCTTAGCGCTCGTTCGACACCGGACTGACCAAGAACAAAGCCGGTGTCCTGCCCATCGAGGGTGATGAGCCGGAACGGATCGGAGCGGTTTCTCATCGAGGCGATGACCGATGCAGCTACCGCAGCACCCTTGTCGGTCTCGGGCACTGTCGACATTGCTGCGTTGTCGAAGACGACCGTGAGGTGGTTCTGGGTTGGGCTCTCGTCCTCGCGGACGATCAGCTCGTCGTGACGGGCCGAGGCACCCCAGTTGATTCGACGGATGTCGTCACCTGGTACGTATTGGCGAAGCGCATGGAATTCTTCGCTCCGGCCGCCTTGGAATTCTGGTAGGTCGGAAACCGAACGTCGCTCTGTTGCCGGTGATGGGGGAGCAGGAGGAATCGGTACGACCTCTGGGTACACGACGAGCCGTCCGGGGCATGCAGTTTCGAAACGTCGGGTCGCAAGGCCAAACGGGTCGGTGGCTTCAAACTTTGCGGGGCCGAGAGTAACGATTCCCCGACGCTCAGTCGGAAGCCGGTACGCAGCGCGGGTGAGTTCTTCAGGTGCGAGAGGGCTGATAAGTAATTGCGCTCCCGAGGTCCCCTCGACATGATCGGTCATGCGGATCACCGGGGATCGTGAGGACCCATTTCGCACTGCTAACTCGACCCGGGCGACACCACCAACGTGAAGACGGGGAGGGTTGAGGCTGCGCCCGACTGCCAAACGCAACGGGCGTCCGATTGCGATCACGGTCGCCACCGCTATCAGCATCAGGAGAATGCCGCCAACGATATAGAGCTCGACCAGGCCGACGAGACGGCCAGCAACGACGAAGATGCCGCCGAATACCAGACAAGTCCAACCCCGAATCGTGGGCATGGTCAGCCGACTCGCGGAACCGCTACCGAGGCCATCACTTCATCGATGATCTGTGCTGCCGTTGTGCCTGAAAGCTGGGACTCGGGAGTCAACATCACGCGGTGGGCGAGCACCGGCCGGGCGAGCGCTTTGACGTCATCGGGAATGACGAACGCTCGTCCGGATGCTGCGGCGAGCGCCCGCGATACCCGCTGCATCGACAAGATCGCTCGCGGCGAGAGCCCGAGGCGAAGGCCGTGATGGGTACGAGTCGCTGCGGCCAGGTCGAGGAGATAGTTCTTGAGTTCCGGCGCCACATGGACCGAGGACAGCGCCCGAGTCATCATCACGATGTCGGCTGGTGTCACCGCTTGGGTGAGCTGCGAGATCGTCTCGCCGTCGCCCTGGGCATCGAGAATCTCAAATTCCGCTGCTCGGTCGGGGTAGCCAATCGACAACTTCATCAAGAAGCGGTCGAGCTGCGACTCGGGCAGCGGGTAGGTGCCCTCGTGGTCGAGCGGATTCTGTGTGGCTATGACCATGAACGGCGTTGCGAGTTCATGGGTGCTGCGGTCGACGGTGATTTGGCGTTCGGCCATGGCTTCCAGGAGCGCAGACTGCGTCTTGGGCGAGGCACGGTTGATCTCATCGGCGAGGACGACGTTGGCGAAGACGGCCCCCGGGCGGAATTCGAATTCGCCCGATCCCCGATTCCAAATCGACATGCCGACGACGTCTGCGGGAAGCAGGTCGGGGGTGAACTGAATACGGCCGTTCGTGCCGCCCACCGATTGAGACAGCGCTTTGGCCAGCGTGGTCTTGCCAAGCCCTGGCGAGTCCTCAAGCAGTACGTGGCCTTCGGCAACAAGGGCGAGTACCGCCAGTTGCACGACGTCGTGCTTTCCACGAATGACCGACTCGATATTGTCGACGATGGCCCGGAACAGTGTCGAGAAAGTGTCGGGCTTTGTCGGTTGGGTAGTGGTCACCCACGGCTCCTTGTTCGCTATGTTGCAGGGCCCACCAATGTCCGCCGGTGACGCCGTATCGCCATGGTACTTGGATGAACGCGCTACGGGTTGATCGGGTAGTGGGGTGTGGACCCGACCTGAACGTCTTAGACACGGGCAAAGTAGGCTCTACGTGTTGCTCTTGGGAGGGATCGTGTCTGGCGACCTGAAGTGGATTTTCACAAGCGGACAGGCGTTAGCGGGTCGTCCTGACCTATGGCGCACGACGGCGAGAGTGGTTCGACGCCATGTCCCGTCAGGGTGGTGGTCACGGCGGCCATTCTTACCAATTCCTGACAGCGGGTGGATGGACTTTCGCTTCGAGACGGCCTTTGGCGACGCCGACGGCCGACCAGATCGAGAGCAACTCATCGAATATCTCGAGTGGTCTCGCAGCTGGAAGTACCTCTAGCTCGGCTAGTTCGGCAAGGTTTGGTCGAACCGCGTGTCGCGAACCCCGACAGCGTGGGCTGCGGCCTTGTAAAGGGCACTCGGCGAGACCGCGGTCCCAACTGCCATCGATGCCATCTCCTGGTTGGCTCGCTCACGATCGGCGTCGCTCATGGGGAAGAGCTCAAGCATCTCCATGGGATCCCATCGACGAAGAATGGCAACCTGGAATCTCGCCGCTTTGCGAGTCCGGCGTTGCGAGATGCCGACGAGCTTCTTGCCGTCGATCGTCAGTTCGCCTGGTCCCAGCCCGGCAAAGCACACGAGGTCGGACCATTCCGTGTTGACCATTGGCCCGTTGTGGTACTCGGTTTCGACGCCAAGTGACGCGAGTGCACTGCGTATGCGATCACTTACCCACGCAAAGGACTTGCCGACGTCATCGTTCCAGCCGGGGTGATCGCGGGTGAGGACGACGTCGAACCACATCAGTTGTTCGGTCCCTACCAATACCGCCCCGCCGCCAGAGCGGCGACCAACTACTTCGATGCCTCGCTGCTCACAGACCGCCGAGTCCACCGAATCGGGCGTCTGGCGGCTTCCAAGGACTAGCACGGGCCGGTCCGACAGGCGCGGGATCCACATCTGGCTGTGGTCGACACCGTCGAGGCCGCGGTGGTGAAAGACCCCAACCGGCTCATCGACATATCTGAGCGTCAGTGCGTGGGCATTTCCTGCTGTCTGGTCGGGCTCGGCCACGAGCGAAGACTACCCCGCCTGGCGCGCTGATCTGATGCACATTCCGCCCTGGCGGAGCCCTTCGAACGGGTGTCGGTGACCTCAAATTGGGAATTTCCTCCCACTTCGCGCCACTTTTCTTCCACTTTGAGACCCGATGCGGTGTCGAGATCGAAACAGTATTGAAATATCAACGAAAAATCGACACAGGGCAAGTGGAGAATTGGGTCGAAAATTTTCGACTTTCGCTAAATACTCTCTCTAATTTGACGATAGGTGGGAGGAAATGCTTGCCTGGTGGGAGGAAGTGTCATAGAGTGTCGCTCCATGGAGTACGGCACCAACCCCGGACGAGATGAGAGGAAGAGCGAAGTTGTTCGTCGACCACTTCGAGCATTCGCTCGATTCGAAACATCGGCTCGTCCTTCCGTCCAGCTACCGCAAGAAACTGGACGATCGGGTCTACCTCGCCCCTCAGGACAATTCCCTGGGCGTGTACTCCATCGAAGCGTTCGAAGCGGTGGCCAACCGGTTGCTCGACCAGGTACGAGCACAGGAAGCCGATCAGCAAACGGCGCTGGCCTTCGCATCGAAGACGGTGGATACAACGATCGACAAGGCCGGACGAATCACCATTCCGGAGCGATTGCGCTCCTTCGCGAATCTGACCGACGAGGTGGTCGTCGCGGGAGTGATCACCCACATTCAGATATGGGATCGGTCGCGCTACGAAGCGCAACAGGAACGGTTCGACGATGTAGTGGTGCAGCAATTTCAAAGCGGGGTCGCCAATTAGGGTCGGTGCACTCCGCGCCGCAGATCTCTGACAATAGTCCAGCTACGTCCAGTCGGAGGGTCAGCTGAGCTCACAGAAACTGCGAGTACATCTCGTTCATTGACAGTCTCCCGGTTGGCAGATGGAAGGCCCCTACTCCGCCCGCTTGCCATCAGCTCGATCGGGGAGACATCCCGACGTGCGCCCGCTGGCCGGGGGACTGTCAATGACCGAGGTGCTCGCTGCAGTCTTCATTAACCGTGCTCCTCGACCGTGTAAGGCCAACAACTCCAGACGTGATCATCATGACGACCGCCGAATTTGCTCACTTGCCGGTTTTGGCTGATGAAGTCATCGCCCAAACCAATGAGCTCCCGGCAGGCACCTTCGCAGATCTCACCTTGGGTGGGGCCGGACACGCGCAACGCATTCTCGATGGCCATTCGGGGCTGTCATTACACGGTTTTGACCGCGATCCCCGTGCGATCACTGCAGCGGAGGCCGCGCTTTCGGGTTACGGCGAGCGCGCCACCGTGCATCGGGCCCGTTTTGACTCGGCACCGTCGATTCTTCGCTCAGCGGGGGTCGAGAGGCTCTCGGGTTTCCTGATGGACCTCGGTGTTTCATCACCACAGCTCGACGAGGCCCACCGCGGCTTTAGCTTTCGCCTCGACGGACCCCTCGATATGCGTATGGACACGTCGCAGGGCCTCACGGCTGCTGATGTGGTCAACACCTACGGCGTGGGAGAGCTTCGCGATGTGCTCGAGGCCTACGGTGATGAACGCCATGCGTCGAGAATCGTGCATGCGATCGTGGACAATCGTCCGGTCACGACGACGCAGCAACTCGCAGAAATTGTCGAGAACGCCGTTCCGGCCGCCGTTCGCCGTAAAGCGACCACCCACGTCGCGACGCGCACCTTTCAAGCGCTCCGTATTGAAATCAATGACGAACTCTCCATCTTGGGGGACACCCTGAGCGAACTCATCACCATGTTGACCCCTGGCGGTGTAGGACTGGTGCTGACCTACCACTCTGGCGAGGACCGGATCGTCAAGGATCGGATGCGTCAAGCAATCGCAGGCGACGCCCCTCCAGGGATGCCCGTTGCCACTTCATTCGACTGGAGCTTTCGCGGCGCCGTCACCGCAAGCGACACCGAGATCGACGCCAATCCGCGAGCTCGTTCCGCTCGTTTCCGGGCGGTCAAAAGGACCGCCGAGTAATGGCCGCGAAGACCAAGCGAGCGCGTCGCCTTCGACCCGCAGATAATTCCGGTGTCGTCTTTTCCGTTGTTGCCGTCGTCGTCATCTTTGGCTCACTTCTCGGGACGGTGATCGTCCAAACCTTCATCGTGCAGAACCGTGTTCGCCTCGATGCTGTCAACGCCGAGTTGGAATCGGCACGAGAAGAAAACCAGCGCCTCCGCCTCGAAGTCATCGAGCTCGAAGCCCCTGAACGGATTCTTGAAACCGCCGTGGATCGTCTTGGGATGACCCGCCCAGCCGAACGTTCGTACCTGCCTGGGCTCGACCCCGACCTCGTAGAGGTAGCGCCACCCGGCGTTGGTGACCCTTTCGGACCTGGCGAGCTCCCAGAGCATCTCCTGGTCGTCGAACCCGATGTAGCTACCGGGGTGACGCCATGACCGCAGTTGTCAACCTCTTGCGTCTCCCAGCCCGGAGCGGATTCGCAGGAGTTCGCCTCGCCGGCATGGCACTGATCATGGTCGCGCTCGGCGCCGTGATGATGTGGCGGCTCGTGTCTTTGCAAGTGCTCGAACCCGAACGCTTCCTGGAGTACGGCGAGTCCCAACGCGTCACCACACAGTCTCTGGCCGCAGAGCGAGGTGCGATCGTGGACCGAAACGGGGTCGAACTAGCCGTGTCGAGTCCTCGCCAGAGCATCTGGGCCGACCCACGTCTCATCCTCGACCCACAAGCGACCGCAGCGAGCATTGTGGCCATCGCTGGCGGCGATCAGGATCAACTCGCTCGACGGTTGAGCAACGAGGACGCAAAGTTCGCCTGGATGGCTCGCCAGCTCGACGACGAGACCGCGGCCGCCGTGCTTTCCTTGGAGTTGCCAGGGATTTACCCCATCGAGGAACAGGCACGACTGACTCCTGCTGGTGGCGATGTCGCACGTGGAATCCTGGGTCGGACCGACATCGATGGAATCGGCACCTCCGGGCTCGAGGCGCAATATGACGAGACGCTCACCGGCGAGGCTGGCCGGGTTGTCGTCGAACGAGGACTCGCCACCGGTGGTGGGCGGGCCGTCACGATCCCCGATGGCGAATTTGAACTGATCTCTCCCGAAGCTGGCGATTCGCTGGTGTTGACCCTCGACCGAACCGTTCAGTTCGAAGTTGAAAAGCTTCTGGAACAGACGGTCGCCGACGCCGGCGCAGAATCCGGAAGCGTCATCGTGTCGCGCACGGCGACCGGTGAGATCTTGGCGATGGCGAACGTCCGCCGATTCGATGACGACACCGTCGGTGTCACCGGAGAGAATCGTGCGTTGACCTGGATTGCCGAGCCTGGATCGATCAGCAAGCCTCTCGCTGTCGCCGCGCTACTCGAAGAGAACCTCATCACTCCCGAAACCACGGTCGAGGTCACGGACTCCCTAGAGATCTATGACGTGGAATACGTCGACTCGGTTCGCACCGAACAAGACGTGCTCAACACCGGCGAGGTGCTCGCAGCATCGTCCAACGTCGGCGTTGCCCTCTTGATGGACCGTATCGAGGAGAGCACGTTCCACGGGTACCTGCAGGATTTCGGCCTCGGCCGTCCAACATCGCTCGAGTTCCCCGGCGAATCATCGGGAATCTTGCACGACGTCGACGACTGGACAGGCGTATCCAAGACGCAGATAGCGATTGGCTATGAGTACGCGGCAACGCCTCTCCAGATGCTGCGCGCCTACAACGTCTTCGCCAACGATGGACTGCTCGTCGAGCCCCACGTGGTCGCTGGTATCCGCGCCGCCGATGGCGAGTTCGACATTGTCAGCCCCCGCGAACAGACGCGAGTGCTCTCCGAAGAGACCGCGCAAGAGATGAGCGCGCTTCTCGCCGGAGTTGTCAGCGAGGGCGGTACGGGCGTGTTGGCATCGGTGCCCGGATATGAGATCGCAGGAAAGACCGGCACGGCCTTTATCGCCCAACCCAACGGCCGGTACGAAGACGACAACGGCGACGTGCACCTGCTGACGAGTTTCGCCGGCTTCCTTCCAGCATCAGCTCCTGAGTTGTCGATCATCGTGATGATCGAGGATCCCGCTGGCGATGCATCCGGTGGCCGTTTGGCAGCGCCATTGTTTGGCGAGATTTCCAACTTCGCGCTCCAACACTTCCGGATACCTCCAGTCGATGCGGTTGTTGCACGATGACGGTCTCGATCTCGACGCTGCTCGATCGGCTTGGTACCGATGCCCCCACACCCCCGCCGGAGGGGGATTTGTCCGTTTTGGTCGAACACATCACCAATGACTCCCGCGAGGTACGCAGCGGCAGCCTGTTTTGTGCGATCGCCGGTGTGGGAAATGACGGCCACGACTTCATCGAAGCGGCAGCCGAGGCGGGCGCGGCGGCGGCAATTGTCGAGCGTCGAGTGGACGCAAACCTTGAGCAGCTCGTTGTTGAGGATTCCCGACTTTGGACCGGGTGGCTTTCAGCATCGTTCGAAAATCAGCCTTCCAAGGATCTCGATGTCGTTGGCGTGACCGGGACGAACGGCAAGACCTCGATCGTTACCATCATCGAACACATCGCCCAGTCGTGCGGGGCGAACGCAGCGTCGATGGGCACCTTGACCGGGTCGCTCACCACCGCAGCAGCACCAGGGTTTCAGCGAGCGCTGAGTACGCAGCGTGACGCCGGCAGCCGTGTTGTCGCCGCCGAAATCTCCTCTCACGCACTCGATCAGCAGCGTGTGGCGGGCACACATTTCTCTGTGGCCGTATTCTCGAACCTGAGTCAGGACCACCTCGATTATCACCCCTCGATGGAGGACTACTTCTCCTCCAAGGCCCTCCTCTTTGAGGCTGGACGAAGCGCTCACGCGGTGATCGATACGTCCGATGAATGGGGCCGTCGCCTCGCAGACTCAATCTCCATCCCTGCATCGCTCGTGGCTGGCGAATCGATCGCGCGGATGGCCGAAATGCACTCCACCGGGTCGACCTTTACCTGGCGTGACCTGGAGGTCTCCTTGCCCTTAGGCGGCCGATTTGGCGTGGTGAACGCAGTGCTCGCGGCGGAGGCATGTGTTGTTCTTGGGTTTGCGCCCACCGACATCGCCGCAGCCTTAGGGAGCGCTCCCCAGATACCTGGCCGGTTTGAGCTCATCGATCTGGGGCAAGATTTCGGGGTGCTTATCGACTATTCACATACCCCCGCGAGCGTCGCCGCCGCTGTTGCCAGCGCCCGAGACATCACAACACGTCGAGTGTTGGTGGTCTTTGGTGCCGCCGGCGACCGAGATCCAGGCAAGCGTCCTCTGATGGGGGAGGCGGCCAGTAGTGCCGACCGTCTCTACATCACATCGGACAATCCTCGAAGCGAAGATCCCGACGCCATTATCTCGGCGGTGCGAGCCGGAGTTACCTCCGATCACGAGGATTCCGGATCGGTCTTTTCCATGGCGGATCGCCGGGCGGCTATCCACGCTGCGGTCGCCGATGCGTGCGAGGGTGACGTAGTCATCATCGCCGGAAAAGGACACGAGGATTACCAGATCATCGGCACCACGCGCCTCGACTTTGACGACCGCGTGGTCGCTCGTGACGCGCTCACCGCTGCCGGCTGGGGCCCAGACGCATGATTCGCTTACTTATCGCTGCCGCAACATCGGTCTTTGTCTCCATCGTTGGCACCCGGCTGCTCATCAATTTCTTGACCAGGGCCAAGGTAGGCCAGCCCATCCGCGAGGACGGCCCCGAAGGCCATGCTGTTAAGGCGGGGACGCCAACGATGGGCGGAATCGCGATCCTTGCCGGTGCCTTTGCCGGATACATCGCCGCCGATGTGGCCAACCTCTTTGGTGTTGGTACCTCGATCATCTTTACCCGGACTGGCTTGATCGTGATGGGAACGATCTTGGCCACCGGCATCGTCGGTTTTCTCGACGACTGGATCAAGATTTCTCGCGAACGAAACCTCGGACTGAATAAGACGGCAAAGATCATTGGGCTTCTCACCGTCGCGATCGCGTTCGCGGTGCTGCAGGTCAGCTTTACGTCGATCCACACCGAGTTGTCGTTTGTGCGTTTTGACTCGATCGGTCTCGACCTCGGACGCACGGTGTGGAGCATCTGGGCGGTGCTGTTGATCCTTGCTACCGCCAACGCTGTCAACCTCACCGATGGGTTGGACGGCTTGGCTTCAGGCGCCGCGATTTTGAACTTCTCGGGCTTCACGTTCATTGCGTTCTGGGCGTTTCGAAACCCCGAGATCTACGACATCCCACACGCGCTTGACCTCGCCGTGATCTCGGTGTCGATGCTGGGAGGCTGCGTTGGTTTCCTTTGGTACAACGCCGCGCCAGCACAGATTTTTATGGGCGATACCGGCTCGCTGGCCATCGGTGCTGCATTGGCCGCACTCGCACTCAGCACCAACACCCATCTGTTGCTTCCGATCATGGGAGCGCTCTTCGTCACCGAAACCGTGTCCGTGATTTTGCAAGTCGGCGTCTTTCGCTTCCGCAATGGAAAGCGCCTCTTTCGCATGGCCCCAATCCATCACCATTTTGAGCTGAAGGGTTGGCCAGAGACGCGTGTCATCATTCGCTTCTGGCTCCTGAGCGGGCTGACCACTGGACTAGGCCTCGGGCTGTTCTATGCGGACTCGATCCAGCAGGGAATTGGTCAGTGACCGGCGCTGCGCTCATCGAAGACCGACCAGGTCCCGACGCCGTCGTTGCCGTCCTTGGGCTTGGCGTAGCGGGGAGAGCGGCCAGTCGAGCGCTGCGTCAGCGAGGTCACGAGGTAATCGCGTTCGAGGATTCACCGTCGCCAGACAAGACAGCATTTGCCGCCGAGCACGGAATCGAGCTGCTCGAATCGCCAACGGTGGACGAACGCACGCAAGCGTTTGCTCGGGCGCATGCGTTCTTGCCGAGCCCCGGAGTTCCCGAACACCACGGTGCTTTTGGCGAGGCGAGTGCAGCCGGGGTCCCGACGATTTCGGAGTTCGATCTCGCCCGCTGGTGGGATGACCGTCCACTGATCGCAATAACGGGAACCGACGGAAAGACCTCGGTCACGTTGCTGACCGTCGCCATGCTCGAAGCATCGGGCTTGCATGCCGCAGGTGTTGGCAACACCGAAACCCCACTCGTCGAAGCGATAGATGATTCGAGCTTCGACGTCTTTGTTGTCGAGGCCTCATCATTTCGTCTCGGGCACTCCAGCCATTTCTCCCCGCTCGCGGCCGCATGGCTGAATTTCAGCCCCGACCATCTCGACGTACACGCCTCGCTCGAACGCTACGAGCTCGCAAAGGCCAAAATCTTCTCCGCGTTGCCAGTCGATGGGCTCGCTGTTGCGCCGGCCGACGATGCCGTAGTTCTGCGCCATCTGCCGGAGCGACGTCCAACGACGATCGTGAGTGCGACCACGATCGACACCAACGCAGGCGACATCCCCGATGGCGCTGATATCGGTCATGTCGTCGATGGCAACTTAGTTCTGCACGACGAAGTGCTCCTCGCTGTTGATGAGCTACCGCGAGCGTTCCCCCATGACGTCTCCAACGGGTTGGTCGCCGCGGCGCTGGCCAAGCGTGGCGGAGCAACCCGCGAGGGCATCGTCCGTGCGCTAACCACCTTCGACCTTCCCCCGCATCGAATCCAACGGGTAGCTAGCGTCGATGGAGTCGAGTACTACAACGACTCCAAGGCGACGGTTCCCCACGCCGTTGTCACCGCTGTTGAGGCCTTCGACAGGGTGGTCCTGATCGCGGGCGGCCGAAACAAGGGCCTCGACCTATCGACGATGTCGGAGGCAGCCGTCGGGGCACGATCGGTCGTTGCGATGGGCGAAGCCGCTCCGGAGATCGAAGCGGCCTTCTCGGGCCGGGTACCCACCGTTCGAGCCACGAGTATGGATGACGCTGTTCGACAAGCGCGAGCGATTGCCGAGCCGGGTGATGTGGTGCTGCTGTCGCCTGGATGCACGTCCTTTGACTCCTACGGCAGCTACGGCGAACGAGGCGACCATTTCATGGAAATTGTGATGCATCTAGAACCAGTTGAGGAAGCACAGTGACCCAGACAAGAGCGACCAAGACACGCGCCACTCAAACGAGGAGGACGCGGGCTCAAAGTGGGGCCAAGGCAACGACGCGGTCAAAGCGGGGCGTGGTCACCCGCCCTCCCGCAAACCGTGCACACGCAACTCGCACTCGATCAAAGCCGGCGAACCGCCCACGTCAGGCGCCAAGGACGAAGACGTCATCAAAGGCCGCCGTCTCTCGCTCAGCGACACCGTTCCTGATCCTCACGGGTCTTGTCATCTCCTTTTCTCTACTCGGCTTGACGATGGTGCTGTCCGCGTCGTCGGTGACTTCGCTGACCGAGACGGGTTCACCGTGGGGTCAGTTCAGATCCCAAGCAATGTGGCTCGGCGTCGGCGTTGTTGCGTGCGTCGCAGGCGCACTTATCGACCACCGAATGCTGCGCCGCTTGACCGTGCCGATCTTGGTCGTGTCGTTCGCCCTGCTCGTGATGGTGCTTCTCCCGTGGTTCGGCGTCACGGTCAACGGCGCTCAACGGTGGATACGGCTTGGACCCGTGCAGTTCCAGCCGTCGGAGATCGCCAAGTTCGCTCTGGCACTCTTTGCAGCCGACAACTTGGGTCGTTCAAAGAAGTTCGATAACACGAGATCGTTGAAGCCGATCCTGTTCGTCCTCAGCATCTTTGGTGCCCTCATCTTGTTGCAGCCAAACCTCGGAACGACGATCGTCTTGTTCGTCATTGGAATCGCCGCACTCTTTGCGAGTGGGGTTCGGTCTTGGGTGATCGCGGCGCTGGGTGTCTGCGGCGCAACCGCCGCGGGCCTGCTTGCGTACCTGACGCCGTTTCGTCGCGATCGCCTGTTCGCATTCCTCGACCCTTGGGCGGACCCCTTGGGTGACGGCTGGCAGACAATCCAGTCGCTCGTATCGGTTGCAAATGGTGGCGTCACCGGCGTCGGAATCGGCGAGAGTCGCGGAAAGTTTGGCTTCCTCCCAGAAGCACACAACGATTTCGTCTTCGCCGTTACGGCAGAGGAATTCGGATTGGTAGGCGCCGCCACGGTCGTCTTTGGTTATGTGCTCTTTGGCTTGGTGGCTCTCGTCGTGGCCAGGCGAGCGGACCGCTTTGGTGCGCTGCTTGTCGTCGGCATCGCCTCCTGGATCGTGGCGCAGGCCTTTATCAACATCGGCTCCGTGCTTGGTGTGATGCCAATCACCGGTGTGCCGCTTCCGTTCATGTCCGCTGGTGGCACGTCGCTCGTGGTGACCCTGGGCGCCGTAGGCGTGATGCTCAATGTCGCTCGGAGCGCTCGGTGACCCAGCCGGTGAGCCCGCGCACAAGAGTGATGATCGTCGGCGGTGGCACAGCGGGTCATGTGCTTCCTGGAGTCGCCATCGGGCGAGAACTCGTCGAACAAGGCATGGCACCCGAAGAAATCCATTTCGTTGGTTCTGAACGCGGAGTTGAGCACAAACTCGTGCCGGAGGCGGGTTTCGAACTGACCCTTCTGCCTGGTCGTGGGATCGCTCGCCGACTCACCAAAGACAACGTCGGGGCGGTCATCGGCCTGGCCAAAGCGTTCGTCACGTCGTCGTCTCTCTTACGCTCGATGAACCCAGAGGTCGTGGTTGCTCTCGGAGGTTACGCAAGCGTGCCCGCCGGGCTTCAAGCGGTCTTGGGTCGAACGCCGATCGTCGTGGCAGAGCAAAATGCCGTGCCAGGATTGGCGAACAAAATCATCGGCCGATTCGCGAAGGCATCAGCCGTCTCCTACGAGGGAACCGACCTGCCACGAGCAACATGGACCGGCAATCCGGTTCGCCCGGCCATCCTCGACGTCGTCGACAACTACGACTCGCGCCGCGCCGAGGCACGCCAACGTTTCGGAATCCGCGCGGACCAGCACCACGTCGTGGTCTTTGGCGGGTCACTTGGGGCTCGCACGATCAACAACGCAACCGTTGGCGCGCTCGAAAGTCTCCGCGATCGTGACGACATCGTCATTCGCCACATCATCGGGCACCGCGACTACGACGACGTCGTATCGGCCGTCGAAGCAAACGGCACCGCAGGTCCGAGATACGTTCCTATCGAATACGAAGACGACATGGCCAGCGTCTATGCCTCAGCCGACCTGGTCGTCTGTCGTGCCGGTGCGACCAGTTGCGCCGAGCTTGCTGTCACGAACACCCCTGCGGTTCTCATCCCATTGCCAGGGGCCCCCGGCGATCATCAAACAGCCAACGGCCGCGCACTCGAGCGAGTCGGTGGGGCAGAGGTGCTCGCCGACTCGGTCTTTGACGCGGAGCTCATGGTGCAAACAATCGACCGTCTTGTCCAAGACCCGGAGATCTTGGCCTCGATGCGCGAGGGCGCCGCCCAAGCGGCCAGACCCGATGCCTCCGCAGCTGTTGTCGAGGTGATCCGTCCCTTTCTCGATGGGCCCATCAATCTCGACGAACCCACCAATGAGGAGAGCGCTTCATGAGCGTCGATCTGTCAACTCCCCGGTCCGTGCACCTGATCGGAATCGGTGGAGCCGGAATGGCCGCAATCGCCGAGGTCCTTCATGGGCTTGGCCACACCGTAAGTGGGAGCGACCTGACCGCGTCGGTTGCCTTTGACCGCCTGGTCGAGATGGGTGTGTCCGCTGTTGTTGGGCACGATGCGGCCAACGTCGGGAGCCCTGACGTTGTGTGTCGCTCTACGTCGATCCCAGATTCCAATGTCGAAGTGATCGAGTTCGAGCAACGCGGCGAAAAGGTGCTGAACAGAGGCGAGTTGCTCACCGCTATGACCTCCAACTACCGCACCGTGGCCGTTGCTGGGACGCATGGCAAGACCACGACGTCATCGATGTTGGCCGTGATCGCCGATGCTGCCGGTGTCGACCCAACGTTCATCATCGGTGGCGACGTCAAGAACCTCGGGAGCGGCGCGTCTGCAGGGACCGGCGACTGGTTCATTATCGAGGCTGATGAGAGCGACGGATCGGGCTTTGCGCTCAACCACCACATCGGCATCGTCACGAACGTCGAGCCGGATCACCTCGAGTTCTACGGCAGTGAGCAAGGCCTCCGAGACGCTTTTGCGAAGTTCGTGAGCGATTCGTCGGTCGCCGTCGTGTGTGCCGACGACGAGGGTGCCTTTGCGTTAGCGGGCGCCTCGAACGTGGCGACCTATGGTGTCCGCGAGGGCTCCACCTATGAGATGCGCAACATTGTGCGTAGTGGTGAGTCGACCACCTTTGAGTTGCACCGGGCAGGGCTCTTGCTTGGTCAGTTGCGTGTCCCGATGCCAGGTCTGCACAACGCCCGGAACGCAACCGCAGCTGCGGCCACTGCGCTGGAAATGGGTTTGCCGTTCCGGTCGGTACAAGCAGCACTCGCTGGCTTTGCCGGGGTTGGCCGCCGCTTCGATGATCGCGGTTCGACCAGCGGTATCGATTTCATCGATGACTACGCACACCTTCCAACCGAGGTCGATGCGGCGCTGTCGGCAGCCGTCGACACCCAACACGAGCGCATCGTCGCGGTCTTTCAACCGCATCGCTACAGCCGGACGGAGGCATTGTGGCAGGACTTCACCGGCTCCTTCAGCGAGGCTGATCTGCTGATCGTGACGGGCATCTATTCTTCGGGCGAAAAGCCGCGTGACGGTGTGAGCGGCCAGCTGATTGTGGACGCTGTCGGTGAGGGCGTCACGCCTCCGCCGATCATGTACCACGAAGACCGGCACACCCTTGCCGAGGCCGTCGCTACGCAGCTACGACCAGGTGATCTTTGCCTGACACTCGGCGCTGGCGACCTCGTGACCCTCCCCGACGAAGTTCAAGCGATTCTCGGCGGCTCATGAGTCTGGGTTCCCTCGCCCAACGCATCTCCGACATCGACGGCGTCGATGTCGCTCGAGACGTCTCGGCTGGATCATTTTGTACCTACCGCGTCGGCGGCCCTTTGGCCGTGGTGGCCCATGTCGACAACGCTGATGCATTAGCGGAACTACTACCGGTGCTGACCGCAAGCGACGTGGAAACCTTGCCGATCGGAAAGGGCTCGAACCTTCTGGTTTCCGATGCCGGGTTCGATGGTGTTGCCATCCTTCTTGGCAACGGGTTCGCGGCCACCGGCATCGTGGATAGGACCGTTACGGCAGGTGGAGCAGCGTCGCTGCCCGTGGTTGCGCGCTCCACCGTGTCAGCCGGCCTGACCGGGTTTGAATGGGCGGTCGGCGTTCCGGGTTCGATCGGTGGCGCCGTTCGGATGAATGCTGGCGGCCACGGATCTGACATGGCAGCGTCGCTCAACAGCGTCGAAGTCGCCGACCTTCAGACGGCGGAGATACACACGCAGTTGGTCGATGCCCTTGCCTTGGGGTACCGGCAATCGAACCTGACGGAGTCGAAGCTGGTTATCTCTGCGGAGTTGAGCTTGGAACGGGCCAAAGAACCACATCCCGGGGTTGGCGAGCTAAAGGAAATCGTTTCGTGGCGAAGGGAACATCAGCCCGGTGGGGCAAACGCCGGTTCGGTATTTACAAATCCGCCGGGAGACTCGGCAGGTCGCCTCATTGACGCGGCTGGCCTAAAGGGTGAGCGCATCGGAACCGCCGAAGTCTCGCCCAAACACGCGAACTTCATTCAGGCCGACGCTGACGGACAAGCCGACGATGTGATGGCGCTTATGGCCAAGATCGTCGACACCGTCGATGCGGTATTTGGTGTTCGGCTCCATGCCGAGACGAGATTGATCGGCTTTGCCGAGAAATGGGTCGACCATGTCCAGTCGGCTCCGAATTCTGGGGGACAATAGCAAGATGGCTGAGCGCAAAATCTTGGTTTCGCCGAGCCCAAAACCCGGCCCTCGCCCAGCTTCGCGGGGGACCGCCCACCGTCAGGCTTCTGGTCAACGGTCGGCTCGCGTACCACGCCATGATCACGGTGCTTCCCCTCGATCGGCACGGCCTACGACGCCTCGTGCGACCGAGTTAGCTCGAACGAGGCGTCGCTCCGAGCACGGGGTGTCGAAGCGGCGTGTTGGCACGGATGCAACTCGCCAAGGCCGTCCGGAGCGCCCTGAACGACCTCGGCGCGCCCCTCGTCCACCTATCGACAAGGCGAGCAATCGGCGGTGGTGGCTTGGCGTGTTCATCTTGACCGTTGCAGCCTTTGTGTTTGCAATCTTTGAGGCGCCGATGTTCGAAGCGACTCGAACGCAGGTGAGCGGCCACGCCCGCACCAGCGATGGGGCTATCGAAGCAGCTCTGGCCATCGAGGACGACCAAGCGTTGATCGCCTACGACACGGGTGAAGCTGCCTTGCGTATCGAACAACTCCCGTGGGTGCAGAGCGCGAGCGTTGTTCGCCAATGGCCATCGACGGTTCGAGTCGTGGTGCGCGAACACGCCGTGAGCGCTGGAATCGGTGACGAGAGCGGGCAGCGTTGGTTTATCACCGGAAGTGAGCGCTTTGCCATCGAGGAGAGCGCGACCCCGCCCGCCGGAGTGCCTCTCATCATCGCCGACGACTCGATTATCGACGCGGTGACCCTCGGCGAACCAATCGAGGGAATCGAGCGCGCCTACGACCTGGCGCTTGCGATTCCCAATCAACTCGAACCCTGGATCTCGCTGTGGTCCGTCGACGATGCCGGTGTGGTAACCGGCAATCTGACCGGTTCTGCAAACGCCATCTTTGGTGCCGCTGGGGACTCACGCACACAATTCGTGTCGCTCGCATCGATCCTTGACGGTGGCCCATTGCTCACCTGCATCGACACTATTGACCTATCGACCCCGGACACCCCGGTCATCGATCGCAACCCCGCGTGCCTTGCACTGAGCCGCGAGGTCGCATCATGAGTACCCTGAATAGTCCTGCTCGTTTTGCAAGTTGGCTCGATCTAGGGTTTCCTATCTCACGTGAGGTGTTTATCGCGCCACACAGCGCGAGTAGGGGTTGTACGGTGCACGCATCTCGCCTTCTGTCCCACGAAGAACCAGACCCGGTTTCTCAAAGGACAGAAGCGAGATTGCGGCCCACGAAGCCAAGTCGTACGAAATAATCGGGACCGGAGGAACCAGGCCCATGAACGGAACAGCCCAAAACTACCTTGCGGTAATCAAGGTGGTCGGCGTCGGCGGTGGCGGTGTCAACGCAGTGAACCGCATGATCGATGCCGGTCTCAAAGGCGTCGAGTTCGTCGCCGTGAACACCGACGCACAGGCATTGCTTATGAGCGATGCAGACGTGAAGCTCGACATTGGACGCGAACTAACGCGCGGTCTCGGTGCTGGTTCTGACCCCGAGGTTGGCCGCCAGGCCGCCGAGGACCATCGAGACGAAATCGAAGCCTCGCTTGCCGGGGCCGACATGGTCTTCATCACCGCCGGAAAGGGTGGAGGTACCGGCACCGGTGCAGCACCCGTTATTGCCGAGATCGCTCGTAGCGTCGGCGCACTCACCATTGGCGTCGTCACGCGTCCATTTGGTTTCGAAGGTCGACGACGTGCAGTGCAGGCTGAACAGGGGATTCAGCGCCTCAAGGAAAACGTCGACACACAAATCGTTATCCCGAACGATCGTTTGCTCACGGTCTCCAACGAGAACACCTCCGTGCTCAACGCCTTCAAGATGGCCGATGAGGTCCTGCTCCAAGGTGTGCAAGGCATAACCGATCTGATCACGACTCCTGGTTTGATCAACACCGACTTCGCCGACGTCAAGATGATCATGTCCGATGCCGGTTCGGCATTGATGGGAATCGGCTATGCCTCAGGCGAGGGCCGGGCATTGGCCGCAGCGCGAGCAGCGATCAGTTCACCACTTCTCGAGGCCTCCATCGAGGGTGCCCGTGGCATCCTGCTCAACATCTCCGGTGGCTCAGATCTTGGTCTGTTCGAAGTCAACGAGGCTGCCGAGGTCATTCACGGCGTTGCTCACCCAGATGCGAACATCATCTTTGGTGCGGTTATCGACGACGAAATGGGCGACGATGTGCGCGTCACGGTCATCGCCGCAGGCTTTGAACGCTGGGAAGGCGGAACCGGCGTTGTCAGTGCGAGTTCGGGCGCCACGATGGCAGACCGGGCACCGATCGGCGGTGCGGCTGCGCCGATGGTCGACGACCTCGAAGCATCGGGCGACCACACCGCAGACGAATCATCGTCGGTATCGAGCTTCTCGATCTCGGCATCCTCAGATGAGGAAGAGCTCGAGATCGCCGACGTCTTTGCCGATGTCGCTCCCGAAGAGGGCGATGGCGATGGTGATGGCGATGGCGGCGACGATGACGACGAGTTCGACGTCCCAACGTTCCTGCGCTGATATTTCATGCCGTTGCGCCACCAGTGGCAGCGCCTCGACGGCTCGACCGTCGAGGTCGCGCTCACGCAGCGAGCAGACGGTGACTTTCACATAGACGCGACACCAGAGAACCTGGAGCGGTATCGGGAACGTATTTTCGAGGGCCCGTGGTCTGTCGTTCGTCAAGTGCACGGAGATGGGGTCGTTCGGGCCGATCCAACGATGTCGCCTGCGGCAGACGGTGTATTCACCGATGTGGCGGGACAGGTCATAGCGGTGCAGGGCGCCGACTGTGCTCCCATTGGATTTGTCACCAGTGAGGGCCCGATCGGCGTCGTCCATGCTGGGTGGCGTGGGCTCGCCGCCGGAGTCGTCGAGTCGATGGCTACCGCTCTGCGCGATAACGGCGCCCAGATCTCCAACATCATTGTCGGGCCAACGATCGGCGTGAGCTGTTACGAGTTTGGCGAACGCGATCTCGATGCGGTCGCCGACGCCCTCGGAGACGAAGTCCGCGGGCTGACCGCCGAAGGTACGCCTGCTCTCGATCTCGCCGCCGGGATTTCTTCGGTGTGCGCTCGGCTCGGTCTGCCCGAAGTCGAGTTCTTGGCGAGCTGTAGCGCGTGCACCCCCGACGCCTTCTATTCACACCGCGCCCGCCGTGACCCGCAACGCCATGCCATGGCGCTGCGTATTGCCAATACCGGTGCCGCGTAGTGGCCGACCACTCAGACCCGCAGCGTTCGATTTCTCGAACCGACGAAGAAGTCATCGAAAGCCTTTCTGAAGTGCAGCGCACAATCGAAGCTGTCGGGCGACCCGATGTCACGATCGTCGCGGTTACCAAGGGCTTTGATCGCAGCGCCGTCGAATGCGCTGAACGGATTGGGCTTGTCGACATTGGCGAGAACTACGCGCAGGAGCTTCAGGAAAAGTCGCCGCTGCCGGACGGTATGCGCGGTCATTTCATCGGGCGAATTCAACGAAACAAGGTACGCAAGGTGGCATCGAGCGTGGCGTTGTGGCAGAGCGTGTCCCGACCCGAAATTCTTGTCGAGATCGCGAAGCGCAGCGAGCAGCCCCGAGCATTGATCCAGGTCGTTGCCGCAGATGACTCCACCAAAGACGGTGTCGGGCCTGAGCACGTCGAGAGCATGCTCGAAGTCGCCGAACTTCATGGTGTCGAAATCGCGGGCTTAATGACTATTGGTGTCCTGGGCGATCCAGCAAGGACGAAGCAGAGCTTTGCCCAAACCGCTCGGTTAGCGAACGAATTTGGGCTTCGCGAAAGGTCGATGGGGATGTCGGGGGACTACCGCGATGCCCTCGACGCAGGGTCGACCATGTTGCGGCTCGGTTCGCTGCTTTTCGGCCAAAGGCCCACCCGATGGTAGTGTTTACACTTAACGAGGAGGTCTGAACGGTGTCAGGCTTTTATAAAAAGGCAGTCGTCTGGCTGGGTCTAAACGAGGACTATCCCGAGGAGTTCGAAGCTCCCCAGGAGGCCGCAGGTAGACCGAGTCCTCGACTCGACCAGTTGGACGGGTCGTCCGCTCGCCCTGCCCCGGGAGGCCAGCGGCCTGAAGGCGCGCAACAGATGCCCCGTCAGCAGCCGCAACCAGCGGCGGCACCGCAACGTCCACCGCAGCAACGTGCGCAACCAAGCGAGTCCCCCTTGACGGCCAAGTCCGTTCACGACCCCCAGGAGGGTGCTGTGAGAGCAGTTCCAATGGAAGACGAACCAGCGCGCCCGAGCACCAACATCATCGGCACGGTGCGGCCTCTCGCAGCTCCCAAGACCGTCAAGCCCAAGGTCGTCATCCCGCAGTCGTTCAACGATGCGCAATTGGTCGCCGATACCTTTCGCGAGCCAAAGCCGGTAATCGTCAATATGCAGAACGCCGAGCGAGACCTCGCTCGACGACTCATCGACTTCAGCTCCGGCCTTTGTTACGGCCTGGGTGGGCAAATGGAAAAGGTCGCACGCGATGTCTATTTGCTCACACCTGACGATGTCGAGGTCGCTGACGAAGACCGCGAGAACTACTAAGTCAACCCGGCTGCGAACCGCCCTTAGCGGCCGCCGATGTCGACAATGACCGAGATTCCCCTTTCTGCAGCGTGCGGAAAGTAGTGTTCTCGTATGGATCTCGTTCGACAGCTGAAAAACGTGCGCTTCGATATTTCGGTTCGGGGGTACGACTGCGCGGGAGTCGATACGTTCCTCGCCACCCTCAGAAGTGAAGTTGGGGACCTGCAGGCTCTCCACAAACAAGCCCAACAACGCATTGCCGAGCTGGAGGAATCCGGCGGCGGAAGCTCCGAAACCGAAGGCACGCTGCGGCGGACTCTGGTGCTCGCGCAGCGCCTCGCCGACGAAACCGAGGC
Organism: uncultured Acidimicrobiales bacterium; assembly: GCA_964441145.1. Taxonomy (GTDB): domain Bacteria; phylum Actinomycetota; class Acidimicrobiia; order Acidimicrobiales; family SHLQ01; genus SHLQ01. Next base: position 5,781 of record CAYTUB010000014.1, on the reverse strand, counting down.
CGAAGCGGCTGCTGCGGCCAAGGAGACGGTAACTGCGGCGACCAAAGAGGCCGAAGACCTTCGAACTGATGCCGAGCTGGCCGCTGCGGAGAAGAGGCAGGCAGCCGAAGAAGAGCTCGCAACGGCCCAGAGCCAAGCAATGGCTATGACCGACGCCGCGACCAGTGAAGCCGAACAAGCCCGCTCCCAAGCTCGGCAAGGCGCCCAAGAGCTACTGGAAGCCGCGGAGGCTACCGGCGCGGATCGAGTCCAAGAGATCGAAGCGTTGGCCCGCGAGGAAGCTGCCTCAATGCGAGAGCCAGTGCGCGAAGAGGTCGAGCAGCTCGAGGGAGTGCGAACGCGGTTGCTCGGTGATATCGCCGACCTTGAGGCGCACCTAGAAGCGCAACGTGTTCGAGTTCGCACTGCGGTCGAAGCGCTTCGCGCGGGAATGTCCGGATCGATCCAGGATCTAGAAAAGGTTGCCGAGGACGATTCGTTGATGGCGCCAGAGCCTGCTCCCGAGCACAGCGCAGCGTCGAGCGACGACGTTGCTGTAGCCCCGGAGATTGAGATCGCTGATGCTGTCAGCGATCAAGCGTCGGAGACCACCCCGACGGTCGAATCGCTTGAGGCAGAAGTTGATGCATCGATGGCTGCCGAGGAGGTCGAGGTCGAGCCCGCCGAAGCAATCGGTACACACGCGACAACCGAAGACGACGGCTCGGATCTCGATTCGGTCGACGAACTCGACATGGACCTCGATGCTGGCCCTCCCACCGAACTCATCGAAGTAGTGGAGGCGCCCGAAGCCGATTCGGCCGATTCGACAATGTCCGAAGTTGTTGTCGAGGACGTACCTGTCAGCGCTGACACAGCGGAGGTCGATGTTGTAGAAACCGATGTTGTTGATGACGTAATTCCAGACGCGGCCGCCCCGGAGCCTGACGCACCGGCGGAGGTCTCCGAAGCAGACGTCTCGCAGGACACCACCGAAACGGGAGCCGCCGCTGGCGCTGCCGCAGTTGTTGGTGGAAGTGTTGTCGGAGGAGCGCTCGCTGGCCGGGCAATGGCCGCAGGCAAGAACCAAGAAATGCCCGAGGCGACGGCAACTGCAGCGGAGCTCGAAGAAGCCGAACTCGTCGTCCTCGACGATGAGCCAGACGCACTTTTCGGCACGGATTTGGGAGCCGACGCTGAGGCGATCGAACCTGACGCGGAGACCATTTCTGAGGAGCCTTCAGCCGAGGTGGACCTCGCTGGGAACTCATTTATTAACGCCCTTGCCGAGTCGCTAGACCAGCTACCGGTAGAGCGATAACGCTGCGCCCCAAAGAGGGGTGCGTGTCAAGAACGCTAAGTAGGGCCTAGAATGCTCGGCTCAAGGCGACAGGGCTACATTTATACGTAGCAGGGAACGGTCTGTCGTCGGTGCCCTGAAAGGTGTTTGCGTGGCAAAGAAAGCAGCCGCATCAAAGAAGAAGGCCTCAGCGAAGAAGGCCCCGGCAAAGAAGGCGGCGGCTAAAAAGGCTCCGGCGAAGAAGAAGGCCCCGGCAAAGAAGGCTCCAGCCAAAAAGGCTCCGGCGAAGAAGAAGGCCGCAGTGAAGAAGGCTCCAGCCAAAAAGGCCCCGGCAAAGAAGAAGGCCCCAGCCAAAAAGGCAGCCCCGGCGATGACCGAAGCGCAAAAGGTCGACGAATCGCAGGCAGCTGCGGCGGCCAAGCTCAAAGAGAATCAAAAGGCAGCGAACAAGGCGTTCAAAAAGCCGTTTATCAAGACGCAAAAAGAAGAGCTGCAACGCGAACGCGAGAAGTACACAAGGTCGGCAGCGTCATATCGCGAAGAGGCAGATTCTTTGATGCTCAATCGCGAACCGGGTGATGTGCAGTTCGACGAAGAATCCGGCGAAGGGGACACCCTCGCTGTCGAGCGCGAGCGTGACCTTGCGCTGAGCGCTCAGGCACAGCAGGCGGTCGACGAGATCGACGAGGCCCTGCAGCGCATCGAAGATGGGGTGTACGGCATCTGTGTCGAATCCGGACTTCCAATTCCGAAGGAACGTCTAGAGGCGATCCCATGGGCATCGCAACGAGTCGAATTTAAGGTCGGTGGACTCGGACGTCGCTAGCGCTACGACCGAACCGCCTGAGGCAAAGCTCTCTGCCGCAGCGGTTACGGCGCGGCGCTGGCAACTCTTGGCGATCTCGATCCTGGTCATCGTCATAGACCAGATCACGAAAGCATGGGCCGTCAGCACCCTTGCGAACCAACAGTTCGACGGACCGTTCGGTTCGAGTCTCCGGCTGGTCTTCAATCGCGGCTCGGCATTCTCCCTTGGAGAAGGGCTGGGCCCGCTGTTTGGAGTGCTAGCGATCGTTGTCAGCGCAGCGATGATTTGGTTCGTCCGCAGCGTGCCGCGACGGTCCGTGGTGACCGGCCTTGGTCTGATCCAAGGTGGCGCGATTGGCAACGTCATCGACCGGGCGTTTCGTGATGGCGATGGGTTCCTCGGTGGAGCGGTCATTGACTTCTTAGAAATCGGGGACTGGTGGCCGGTCTTCAACATCGCCGACGTGGCGATTGTTATTGGCGGAATTGTCGTAGCGATTCTCGGCTCCCGTGATTGAGGAACTCCCTGAACCTCTCGATGGGGAACGCGCAGACCGTGTCGTTGCCATGCTCACCGGAGTCTCTCGTTCGGTCGCTGTTCGCGCTATCGAGGCAGACCTGGTGTGGGTCGACGACGTAGTGGTCGCTAAACCCTCGCAGCGGCTTTGCACCGGTGAGCAGATTCGGATCGACGATTCGATCCTTGACCCAGATCCAGCTCCAGCTGGTGACCCGGCAGTCGATGTGTCGGTGATGTTCTCCGACGACCATGTGATCGTCCTCGACAAGGCGCCAGGGACGGTCGTGCATCCAGGTGCCGGTAATCAAAGTGGCACGATTGTCAACGGCGTTCTCGCGCTCTTCCCCGAGGTTGCCAGTGTTGGACACCGGGATCGGCCAGGGATCGTGCACCGGCTCGACAAGGGGACCTCGGGCGTGTTCGTCGTGGCCCGCTCAGACCAGGCCTATGAGTCGCTGGGCGATCAATTGCAGGATCGTACGGTCGAGCGTCGATATCTCACGCTCGGCTGGGGGCAACCCGAGTCCGATCGCGGAGTCGTCGAGGCGCCCATGGGACGAGCGATTCGCGACCCGACCCGTATGGTCGTGAAACAGGACGGCAAACCGGCCAGAACGAGCTATCAGGTCCTGGCTCGTTGGGACGACCCGAAGGTGGCCTTGTTTGAATGCAAACTCGATACCGGCCGGACCCATCAGATCCGTGTGCATCTCGAAGCGATCAACCATCCCGTCGTCGGCGACGGCCGGTACGGGGGTGGGCGTGAATCTCTCGGTATCGATCGACCTGCCCTGCACGCGGCCGATCTTGGCTTTACTCACCCGGTTTCGGGCGAGGCAATGAGCTTTCATTCTCCGATGCCGAGCGACTTCTCTGCACTAATCGATCGGCTCGGGCACCCCATAGAGGGCGATCTTCGGCAATGATGGCCCCATGCCGGAAACACCACAACTAGTCATCCCAAACTACGGCGATGGCGGAAACGCTTCGGTGGTTCCTGCACTGACCTGGGGTGTACCTTCGGCGCTCTTGCCAGACGAGGTCGTCTCGGCGCCTCGGTGCGTTGTACTCGTGCTCGATTCGCTTGGCTGGGTGCAGCTTCAGGAGCGCCCTGAGCGTGCGTCGACCTTGCAGGCGATGCAGGGGGGACCAGCAACCACGAGCGCCCCGTCGACGACGGCAACGGCTCTGACGACCATCTCGACCGGCGTACCTCCAGGGGAGCACGGTGTGGTCGGGTATCGCTTTCCCGCGGGTGGCGCGGTCATGAACGCCCTTCGCTGGACGACCCCGGCTGGTGACCACCGCCGCACGGTCTCGCCGCGCGCGGTTCAGACCATGCCCCCGCTTGGTGGTGGCGGGCAATGGCACGTGGTCAGCGACCGCCAATTCGCTGGGTCAGCCTTTACCGAGGCATATCTTGGTGATGCGCCCTACACCGGCGTGTGGCATCCATCATCGTTGGTCGCCGCGGCGCGTGAGCGTCTCGATGGGGGAGCCACCCACGTGTACTCCTACTACGACGGGCTCGATCACGTTGCCCACGTACATGGTTTCGAGGGTGCCTATTTCGACTTGGAACTCGAGTTCTGCGACTGGCTTGTTTCCCAGATGATTCGCGCGCTGCCCACAGGCACGGCCTTGGTCGTCACCGCAGACCACGGACAGATCCACGCACCCCAGATCCTTCCCGTAGATCGCGAAGTCATCAGGCTCACAACGATGCGTTCCGGCGAAGCCCGGTTCCGGTGGCTTCACGCCAAACCGGGGGCGACCGACGAGCTCGCAGCCGCAGCCGCCGAGCACCACGGCGACACTGCATGGATCCGCACCAAACAACAGGTGATCGACGAGGGCTGGTTCGGTCCGCAGGTGAGTTCCGATGCCGCCAGTCGGCTCGGCGACGTAGCGCTTGTCGCCCACGCCCCAGTCGGATTCGATGACCCCGGTGAACCACATCTCGACCGCCTCGTCGGCCGCCACGGCTCCCTCACCGAAGCCGAAATGCTCGTCCCCGTCCTCCACCACGTCACCTAGGGGTCAAACCTCGCCTAGCGCCAAGGCCCACCTGTCCTCCACCTAGGGGTCAAACCTCGCCTAGCGTCAAGCTCGATCGCATTTCTCCGACCAAGTCGGCGAATTCCCCGTCTTGGGCCAGCTGCTGGCGATACCGTCGTGCTGCAGCCGCCACGCCTTTCTCGGTGGTGTAGCCGTAGCGGTCAGCGAGTTCAGAATGCGGAAGGCCCGTTGTTTCCTCGCTCAATCCAACGGCGAGCCGTCGGGCCGTGTTCGGTACGCCTTTGGTGGGAGCGCGCAGGTGCTCACACGAAACCCCAAGCGCCTCGGCCACTGCGAGGTCGATCTCCTGTGGCGTGGGTCTGTTTCGAGCGGAGGCAGCGTGCCCTTCGGTCTCCGACGTCAGGACCGCTTTGGAGAGATGATCGTTCACGAACGCGGACGAACCAAGAATCGGCGCTTGTCGAGCCCCGCTGTAGAACGTCGCCAGTTCGTGATCGGTGCGGATCGTAGATTCCAGGACTGCTTGACGCGTCCGAATGCCTGTTACCTGTTGCCAGCGCGAGGAAAGCCAAGGCGGGGCCGCTGCGTCTCCGATGAAACAGGGGAAGCTCGACCAGGGGTAGTCGCCGATTCGATCGACCATTCCCGCCTCCAACGGATTGCGATGTATGTATCCGACGACACGGGCAAGGTAGGTCTCGCTGTCGATCAGGACCGAGTGGAATCGCCCTCGGAACAAGGCTCCGTCGTAGCCGTTGCGTCTATTGAAGCGCTGTGTGTAGACCCCGTTGAGTCGCTGCATTGCCACCGACAACTCAGGTTCGAGTGTGTGAACCAACAGATGCCAATGGGTGTCCATGAGCACGAAGGCGCCGACCTCGATCTGGTATCGATCGACGACCTTCCCGACGAGCCGCAGCCAGTCTTGACGATCTTCGTCGGAGAGAAACACCTGTCGGCGCCGTGCTCCTCGGTGCATGACGTGGTGCCAAGCACCGGGATATTCGATGCGCAGTGCGCGAACCATTTGACTATTCCTAAACCGTTTGATGACGGGGGAAGTGTCAGAGAAATGGGTGACGGTGCGAGCTTGACGCTAGACGAGGTTTGACCCCGGGTGCTGCGAGCTTGACGCTAGGCGAGGTTTGACCCCGGG
>CAYTUB010000013.1:42134-46322 GCA_964441145.1 uncultured Acidimicrobiales bacterium | reverse complement strand
ACACGAATGTTCTCTTCGAAGACATCGGTTCCGAACTGATCGGTCACCGTCAGGCTCGCCGCGAAGACACCACCCTCAAGAGGGAACTGCATCGTCGTTCTCAGTCGGTCTCGCGTCACAATCTCACCATCGGGAATCCGCCACGCCACCGTGAACTCCTCTTGGGTCTCAGACGTATTCGTGAACTCGACCAACCCCGGGCCGATCACCTCCCACGTAAACGACGCAACCGGTACAACCACCGCAGAAGGAACACGAATCTGTTCTTCAGCAAGGTCGGTTCCGAACTCATCGGTCACCCGAAGGCCGATGTCAAAGAGCCCACCCTCAAGCGGGAACTGCACGACAACCCGTGCCTGAGTACGCACCGGGCTCTCTACCTGCCCAGGGGTCAGCCACGCACTCGTCGCATCGCCCTGCGCTTCAGAGGTGTTGATGAGCTCCACTAGAGCAGGACCGATGACCTCCCAGGTAAAGGAGGCTTGTGGCGTAAAGTCAGCGACCACGAACCGAATGGGGTCGGTGTCGCGTCCGAAGACATTCTCGGCCCAAACCTCGCCGGTGAAGACCCCATCAGCGGGTACTCGGAAGGTAGCTGTTGAGCCTGTGCCTCCGTCGACCAATTCGGCTCCATCGAGTTCCCAATTCCATTCGGTCGGACTGTTTGCGGACTCGGCGACGAAGGTGACCAAGTCGGCGTCTTGGGTTCCTTGGACGCTGGAGACGACCGGAGCGAGACCCCCGAGAACTCGGGCCGGACGAATGGTGGTCTCGGACTGCACACCATCTGGAGATGTCACCACAAGCGTGACGTTGAAGCGACCAGCCTGACCGAACGCGAGCACGGTTTGTGCCTGCGTGGGTGAACTGTTGACGACGGCGTCGGGAACCGTCCAGAGGTAGCTCGCAGCGTTGAATGATCCCGTGCCGTCGCACTCGAGCGTCCTACCGACCACCGCACAGGTCGCTACGGCCACCGGGGGTTCGACGATGTTGACCTGCACCCTACGGGGTGCCGATTCGCCAACCTGGTTGCGAGCGACCAGGGAGACGGAGAAGCGTCCAGCTGTTGCGAACGTATGCACGGGCGACCGCTGAGCGGAGGTATTGCCGTCACCAAAGTCCCAGAGCCATGCGTCGGCATCTTCAGATTGGTTGGTGAAGGTCACCGTGCGTCCGTCGGCAACGAAATCAAAGTCCGCTGTGGGCCGGTCGGCGACCACCACTCGTTGCGAGGCGGTTGACGATCCACCCTCGTTTGATACCCGCAGCTCAACCTCATAGGTCCCCGGCTCGGCGTAGGCGTGCGCTGGAGACTGGGCCCTAGAGGTCGCTCCGTCACCGAAGCTCCAGTCCCAATTCGTCGGTGTGTCCGTCGACTGGTCGGTAAAGGAGATCGCCTGACCGGTCGCGACGACCGTTGCGCTCACCGAGAACGACGCCGATGGAGGGTCGACGATTTCCACCACCGTGATTCTCACCGAGGAACGATCCGAGCCGGCCTCGTTGGACGCGTCAAGGGTGACGCGGTACGTCCCGGGTTCAGACCAGCGCTTGTTCACCATCTCCCCGCGTCTGGTAGTGCCGTCGCCGAAGTCCCATTCGAGCGAGGTTGGCTGGTTGGTCGAAAGGTCCGTGAAAGTGACCACCTCGTCGACCACGACCTCGACGGCTGTCTGGGTAAAGCGAGAGATAGGAGGATCGACGCGACGCGTGACTTCCACGTCAACAAATGTCGAATCGATTCCTTCAGAATTCGAGACTTCGAGACGAACCCGGTACGTACCCGGATCCTCCCAGACGTGGCGTACCGTCTCGCCCGTCCCTTGAGTGCCATCGCCGAAATCCCAGGAAAATTGGGTGGGGCTGTTGAGTGACTCGCTGCGAAGGGTCACCAGTTGTCCGCTGACGATATCGGAGGCCAACTCACCAATGACCGCCTCCGGCGGGCCGATCGCCGACAGCACCATGACGTCGGTCGAATTCGTTGTGGAGCCGGCCTCGTTGGAAGCGGTGAGAGTCACCGTGAAGGTGCCGACTTCGTCAAAGGTATGCGAGACCACTTCTCCCAGGTCACCGCTGCCATCACCGAAATCCCACTGGAGACTCTCGGGCGCGCCGGTGCTACGACTCGTGAAGGTCACCGATTCACCGACGTCGATCGTGTTTCGATCAAAGGTGAAGTCTGCCGTTGGCGTGATCAGCACGGTCGCTGGAACGATCGTGACCTCGACGGATTGGGTTGCTTCCTCACCCTCAGCATTGGTGATGAAGAGCTGCACGAGGTACGTCCCTTCGATCTCCCAGACCTTCTCTACTTCCGTCTCGTCCCGGGCCCCGGAACCATCTCCGAAGTCCCACGTCCACGAGTTGGGATTGCCGGAGCTGAAATCGGTAAAGCGAAGAGCCTCTCCAACGGTCGCTGTGGTAGCTGACGATGCGAAATTGGCAATGAGCTCCTCAGACTCGACTTCAGGCAGTTCTGGATCGATTTCGGGTTCGAGTTCTGCTGGTTCTGGTTCAGCGGGTGCCGGCGCATCAATGGCAACTCCGACACCGAGCGGAGCTTCCACTTCGGCATTGTTCGCGTCGCCTTGTTCGTCGTCGCTCGCCTCGCCGCCTTGGCCTGTTTGGAGTGCGTCGGTCTCATCATCGGCGGAGAACACCGAAGCGCCGCTGTCACCGATGATTCGCAGACCATCGTCGTCCTCAACATCCTCTCCCTGGCCAACCGTGTCTTCGCCTTCGCCCTCCTCGCCATTGGCTAGGACCGCTCCCGCAACAACCGAATCGATCTTGAAGACGGGTGTGATCTGCCCGTCCTCGATGACCGCCGCGGCCGAACCGAGCGGCTGGTTCGCCCATAGGGCTGCACCCCGCACACCGAGGTCAAACGGCACGCCACGAGTACCAAAGCGGAGTTGGGTCAGTTGAGTTCCCTGATCCACGTCGACGACATGGATTTGCGCATCGGTGTAATTGGGGACGTAGACGAAACCTTCATGGGCGACCGGTTGGCCAAAGTCGTGGGTCGGATCAACCTCGAGCGTGATGTCTTGGCAACCAGCGGTCGGACGTGAGACTGCGACCACACCAGCTTGTGGGTTGAACGCTGCAATGACGGGCTCGTCGTTGGGACCGCTGCCACCAAAGAGAGTGCCCTCTCCGGTGTTACCAGAGAGGCAGAACCCGACATCGAGCTCGCCCGATTCGAGAAGCTCCGAGACCGACAGCCGTGCCGGATCGGCGAGGTAGACAGATCCGCCGGCGGCAACGAGATGGCGCGGCTCATCAATGTCGACAGGGGCGGGTACCTCGAGGACCTCTACCTGCGCCCCGGAAACCGATAGCAGCGTTGCCGTCTCACTCGTGAGCGCCACCAGCCGTCCGGATTGGTGGAAGGCCACACCGGCGAGTGGTTCAGCGAGCGGAATCGATTCGACGACCGATGTTTGCGGGTCGATTATGAGAAGTTGATCGCTATCGGAAACTACGACGTCATTGTCGCGATCGGCTACTGGGTAGACCTCTAGATCCCGGTCCTCGGGGGCCGACGTGAGGTCGAGCTCAATTTCGGCGAACGCGTTCAAACGCTGACCATCGATCAGGGTGAGTCGGCCCTCTGAACGATTCATGAGTGCCGCTCCGCTGCCATGTGGAGCAACCGTCAGCTCTGCCCCATTTTCTGCGACATCGACCCGCGCTGTGATCTCGCCAGTGAAGGCATTTACCTTCAGCAGCTCACCCTCGAGGCCATGTTCGACCCATGCCTCGGGGTTCGCGAATGCAATCTCGGCGGAGGCTTGGTCGCCGGGTCGGAACACGGCAACGAGGGCGCCAAGAAGCATCACCACTACGACAATGGCGATTCCAGTTCGGACGCGGGGATCCCCACCAGTCATTGGATCCCTCGAATCAATAACATAGGGTGCTCAAAGTCTATCAATTTCCCACATTCGGTAAACAATCGAGGTTTCGAGGCGCAATGATCCCTCTGCGTCGAAACCTGCAGGGCACAGACTTTCACCGGCTCGTCGAGCACCTGCAGAGATAAAACTAAACGCAACAGCCACCCAACGCCAGACAACCCCCTCTATTGGCAGTAGCGTCTGGGCCGACGCGTAGAAGACATCGAGAGGAAGCCCCCCGGGCTGACGAACGACGTGAACCTGGGACAACGACATCAAC
>CAYTUB010000013.1:37740-42034 GCA_964441145.1 uncultured Acidimicrobiales bacterium | reverse complement strand
AGCCCCCAGGCGAGCAACTCGGTAAGAGAGGAAGCCCCCCGGGCTGACGAACGACGTGAACCTGGGACAACGACATCAACGACCTCGACGTTGCGAGCCCCCAGGCGAGCAACTCGGTAAGAGAGGAAGCCCCCCGGGCTGACGAACGACATGGATAGAGATCTCAAACGTTGCCTTGGCCAGATGATGAAGGGCGTCCAGGTCGTGGCGTCGTCCAACAACGGCCTCACCCGCGCGTACTGTTCGCACTGGGTGATGCAGGTGTCTTTCGATGAGCCGATCATGTTGGCCTCGATCTCCCCCAAGCACGACACCCATGCCCTCATTGAGGCCTCCGGATGGTTCACGGTGTCCAACCTCGCTGCGGACCAAGTCGATGTCGGCCAATATTTCTCCTATCCGGGCCGCAAGTTCAAACACATTGCTTCGGAGTGGCTCACCGAGAACGAAGACGGCAAGCCAATCGTCCCCGATTGCATTTCATGGGTGGACTGTGAAGTGATCGAGAAGGTGGCTACCAGCCTTGGTGACGAACTCGACCACGATTTGTTCTTGGCTCGGGTGACCGGGTTCGGCGAGGGTCGTCTCGGAGAAGATCCGCTGCTCTATTCGTCACGACATGGGTGGCGCAAGGCTGGCGATAAAGCCCGTGAGCCCGGACGCTCTGTGCGAGATGAACTTCTCGCTCGCCTCGAAGCTGAAGGCCTGGCCGACTAGCTACGGCGTCACCATTTTCACGAACGGGGTGCCACCCACGTCAGGCCCTTGTAGCCGCGTACGAAGCCTTGCTCGATCAGGACTTCATAGAGTGGGCTTTCCGAGGCCTTCTGGCCGTCGATTTTGGCTACTTCGAGATTTCGAACCATCCCCTTTCGCAGGAGTTCCTTGAGGCCCTCTACCCAGCGGGGATCCCGGAGAACCTGTGGTTCATCTCGAAGTGCCGGGAAGCTCACCAGACTCTTTCCTCCACGCTCGACAAACACGGCGAGTTCGCCGTCGAGCAAAACCACGTGTGCGCCAGCACTGCGCTGCGGTCGCCCGTCAGAGTCGGGCCACCGAAGGGATGCACCGTAGGGCTGGGCGGGATCGGTCGCGGCCAAGACCACCGTCGAAGGAACATCGCGCGCCTCCCCCAAAGAGCGCAACCGATCGACGGCTCCAGGTGACGCGAACTGCGCGGCCCCTAAACCTTCGACGAAGTACCCGCGGCGCAACTCGCCGCGTTCTTCGAGTGCTTTGAGCATGGGGTAGACCCCGGCGAAACCACCGGTGATCCCCTCCCCTAAAGCCGCCTCGCGAGTGAGCACCCCGTACCGCTCGACAAGTTGCAACGCGCGTGCCGAGGTTCGAGCCGTCGGCGCGGGTTCTGGGGTGAGCAGACCAGATACCAGCGACCACCGACCGGCAGCAGACGGCGGGCCTCCTTGGCGAAGTTGGCCCACTCGCGGGCGACGTCTCCGCTGTTGTGATCCTGGTGCTGACTTCTTCCCGAGGAATGCACGTAGGGGCGCGAGCGAATCGTTCGTGATCTCCCCCGCCCATACGAGGTCCCAAAGCCCGGCCAGAATCGCTTCGCTGGTGTAGCCGACCCCGTCGGCGTTTGCCGCCGCGACGAGGTCGAACCAAAACGACGCGCCACTGCTCGCGAGCTGAGAGCGCAACAGGTCGTGCAACGGTTCGTCTGGAGGTTCGAGACTCGGGTCAACCAGCAAGGCCACCTGATCACGAAACGCTAGGCGAATCCGACCGTCGTTCGATCCAACAGCACCAGCTCCGACCCACACGATCTCGCCAGAGGTACACAAAAGGTCGAGATCCGCCGGGCGATACTCGGCCATTCGAACGGGAAGGATCGAACGTTCGAGAGCCGATGCGGGCAATGCAGCGCCTTGGAGCACACCCAGCACATCGGCCAATCCGTCGGCACCTCGACGGTTGACCCCGACGCCTTGCCACGCTGGCAAGAATCGAGCGAGCACGGTCTTGTCGACCGGTGCCACCTCTGCTCGAAGCGCGGCCAACGAACGGCGTCGAAGCTGACGCAGCACGCCATCGTCGACCCACTCGCGAGTCGTGCCATCTGGACGGAACTCCCCACGCAGCAGCTTGCCGTCTTTAGCCAGCCGATCCAGTGCCTGTTCGACGCGATCTGGAACCACGCCGTAGCGCCGCGCAAATTGATCGGTCACGAACGGACCGTGGGTGCGGGCAAAGCGAATCAACAGGTCGCCGAGGGGGTCGTCGACGCTGTCGGTATAGGCCGCAGGTAGCCCGGGCGGGACCGCTACCCCAAGCGCATCCCGCAGGCGTCCCGCATCCTCTGAAGCGGCGAGCCGTCGGTCGCCGGCCACGCCCACGTCAACGATCCTCAGCTCGGCAATCAGCTGACCGAGTGCGCCATCGACATCGAGTTCATCGACGCAACGGGCCTCAACTTCGTGGCGATCGAGCGGGCCGAGGGTACGCACGAGATCGTGGATCTCATCACCATCACGGGCCTTGCGTCCGTCGACCAATCGTTGCAATTCCAATTCGAGGTCGGCGAGAACTCCGGGGTCGAGCAGCTCACGAAGCTCCTCGGCACCGAGTAGATCTCGCAGCATTTCGCGATCGAGGCTCAGCGCTGCGGCGCGGCGTTCGGCCAAAGGCGCGTCACCTTCATACATGTAGACGGCGATCCACCCAAAGAGCAGCGATTGAGCGAACGGAGAAGCCCGGTCGGTTTCCACATTGACAACGCGGATCGTCCGGTCCTGCATCCCCTGCAAGATGCGCCTCAGCGACGGCACATCAAAGACGTCGTTCAGACACTCCCGAGTGGCCTCCAAGAGGATCGGGAAACTGGGATACTTCGCCGCCACACGCAATAGATCGGCACTGCGCTGACGCTGTTGCCACAGCGGTGTGCGTTGATCGGGGCGCCGACGAGGTAGCAACAAGGACCGGCCAGCGCACTCTCGAAACCTGCTGGCGAACAACGCACTACCCGGCAATTCGGCGACGACGGCCTCGTCGATCTGGGCCGGGTCGAACGAGAGATCGGATAGATCGAATTCGTCGGTCGCCTCTGGCAAACGAATGACGATGCCATCGTCGGCCCACATCATCTCAACATCCATACCCCACTGCTCGGCAAGCTTGGCCCGCAACGCCATACCCCACGGAGCGTGCACCTGGGCACCAAATGGCGAGAGTATGCACACTCGCCAGTCGCCGATCTCGTCACGGAACCGTTCAACCACGATCGTGTGATCATCGGGAACGACACCGGTTGCCTCGCGTTGATCGCCGATGTAATTGACGACGTTTCTTGCCGCCAGCGGATCTAGCCCATGACGCGTCGCCAGTCGATCGACGGCCTCATCGGTGGCCAGATCACCGACCTCACGCACAAACGCTCCCAGCGCTTCACCCAACTCCACCGGACGACCCGGACCATCACCATGCCAGAAGGGCATCTTCCCCGGTTCGCCCGGAGCGGGAGTAACCACGACCCGCTCGAAGGTGATGTCCTCGATACGCCACGTCGACGCGCCCAAGAGGAAGGTCTCACCAGGGCGCGACTCGTACACCATCTCTTCATCGAGCTCGCCAACCCGGGTTCCGTCGGGTAAGAACACCCCATAGAGACCGCGATCGGGGATCGTTCCCGAGTTCGTCACCGCGAGCCGCTGCGCCCCCGAGCGCCCGCGAATCGTGCCACCAACCCGGTCCCACACGATACGAGGACGCAACTCACTGAACTCCTCAGCCGGGTACCGGCCGGCGAGAAGATCGAGCACCCCCTCCAGAACATCATCGGAGATCTCCGCGAAATTTGCAGCCCCGCGAACCACAGCACGAAGGTCCTCGAGTGGCCAGTCGTCCAACGCGGACATAGCGACGATCTGCTGCGACAACACATCGATTGGATTGCGAGGGTACGTCGTGGACTCGATCGCGCCCTGTTGCATGCGGTCAACAACGACCGCTGTTTCGAGCAGATCCGCACGATGCTTCGGGAAGATCTTGCCGATCGACGTCGCCCCCACCTGATGACCGGCGCGTCCCACACGCTGCAAACCACGGCTCACCGCGCCCGGCGACTCAACCTGAATCACCAAATCCACCGCACCCATATCGATACCAAGCTCCAAAGAACTCGTCGCCACGATCGCCCGAATCAAACCGTTCTTCAGCTGATCCTCGATTTCCAGACGGCGAGATTTGGAGAGCGACCCATGATGCGCGGCTACTTTCGATGCTTCCCGCTCGTTCCTCGCTCCAGGGGTCGGATCCGGCCCTAGCGGGCCTC
>CAYTUB010000013.1:18339-37640 GCA_964441145.1 uncultured Acidimicrobiales bacterium | reverse complement strand
GACCTCCCTCCTGCTGCGCCAGAGGCGGCGCACCGTCGCTCGTCCCTCGCTCCTGCGGAGATGATATTCCCCGCTCGTTCCTCGCTCCAGGGGTCGGATCCGGCCCTAGCGGGCCTCGACCTCCCTCCTGCTGCGCCAGAGGCGGCGCACCGTCGCTCGTCCCTCGCTCCTGGGTGGGGCCGGGTTCTGAGCCTTCTGTCGGTTGGCCGGGATGTCGACCGGAAGTGTCGACGTGTAATTGCTCGTCCCAGAGTTCGTTGAGGCGGCCGGCTAGGCGTTCGGCGAGGCGGCGGCTGTTGACGAACACGATCGTGGATCGATGTTGTTGGATCTGTTCAAGAATCTTTGGATGAACCGACGGCCAAATGCTCGTGCGCTGCGGGCCGCTCGACGCCGGGTCAGACTCTGGCTCAGCACTCACCTGACCAAGATCGGCCATATCCTCGACCGGCACGATCACCTCGATATCCATGTTCGGTTCCGCACCAGCGTCGACAATCTCAACCGGACGCCACCGAAATGACCCATCGTCACTTCGAGTCCGGCCGCCAAGGAACCGAGAGATCTCCTCCAACGGCCGCTGGGTAGCCGAGAGCCCAATTCGCTGGACCGGACGGGCAATGAGGTGTTCCAAGCGTTCGAGACTCAACGCCATGTGCGCGCCGCGCTTGGTACCAGCGACCGAGTGGATCTCGTCGATGATGACCGCATCCACGTTGCGCAACGTCTCGCGAGCTGCCGAGGTCAACATCAAGAACAACGACTCGGGTGTCGTGATCAACAAGTCAGGCGGGTTGCGAACTAACTTGCGCCGCTCATCGGCGGGAGTATCACCAGTGCGCATCCCAACGGTCGGCACATGTAGCGGCTCACCGAGACGCTCGGCTGCGAGAGTGATCCCACGTAGCGGCGAGCGTAGGTTTTTCTCGACGTCGACGGCCAACGCCCGCAGCGGCGATAGGTACAGCAAACGGGTACGGGCCTCACGTTCGGGAACCGGTTCGGTCATCAGCCGGTCGAGGCCCCACAAAAATGCGGCCAAAGTCTTGCCAGAACCCGTGGGCGACAAGATCAAGGTGTTCTCGCCCGACGAGATCGCTGGCCACCCGGCCGCTTGTGGCGGTGTTGGGGCGACAAACGACGTCTCAAACCATTCGCTCACCGGCGGTGAGAATCGCTTAAGTACATCGGCCGACATACCGATCGATGATATGGGGAAGAGGGGACAGTCAATCTGGCTGGGCTTGCTCACAGGCCTACTCGACCAAGAGCAGTCCATTTGACCTACACAGTTTTGGCCATGTCTGGCCGACCCATGATTGTGGCTACTTTTATCGCTCCCCAAAACAGGAAGAACCGTCGTTCTGAAGAACGCGGCGCAATCCTGATCATGACCTCGCTAGTGATGCTTCTGCTGCTCTTTATTGCAGCATTCGCAACCGACCTTGGGGCGTGGTACCGCCAGGGTCAGGCACAACAACAGGCATCGGACGTCAGTTCACTCAATGGAGTTCAGGCGTACGAGCGAGCCACCCGCGCACATCTCGAAGCGTTGGGTTACGCCCCTCCTTCTACCAATAACCCGAACATTCCAGAAGCCGACCGTCTCGATGCCGAGGAGCTCGGCTTGGAAGCAGCGCTCACTACGGTGCTGGGTATTCTGGAAACAAGTGGCTTCACCTTCGACATGAACACGGTCCAGAGGCTCCAGACCGAGGTTCCACCGGGAGAGAGCATTTGGTACATCGAGGCTGACGATGGAACCAAGGTCACCGTCACCCGAGTGACCGAAACAACGCCGAGCGGCGAAAGTGTCACTTCGCTTCGCGTCACCCTCGAGGGTGAGGGCGAACAGTTCTTCTCGAACTTGTTGCGTGACGCGCCGGAAATTTCGCGCACAGCCAGCGCCGTCCTTTCGAACTGCGGTGCGTTCTGTGACCGCACGCTCGTGATCGAACCACCATTTGCTGGCTTTGACGCTGACGGTTCCGGCGACGGCTACCAGCCGTTGCTCCACGGAGACACGGAAGTGTGGGCCGTGAACCACCACGCCAACGAGACCGTGCAGAGCGATATTGTCTGCATGGATCGCGACACAGAATCGGCGTGTACACCAAATGGGCTCTTCTCGCTCGGTCCCGTGGGCTCCAATGCCTCGGGATACAACACGCCTCTCGCTCCCGTTGAACTCTTGTCCAACCGCGTTGGAAAGATCTACTTCCCCGCAACCGACCGTGCAACCAACCGCGGTGGCGTTGCGTGCTTCGATGTCGATAGGAGGCAGCATTGCACCACACCGTTCACCGGCTTCTGGGACGCTCGAAACGATCTAGATACCTGTTGCTCGGTTGCCCTCGGCGTTTGGGAGTGGGACGAAAAAGTCTTCGTATTGAGCGACGAAGGAAAAATCGCATGTGTCACCACCTCAGCTGACGCCTCCGGCGGCATGGTTCCCTGTGGTGACTGGGACACAGCGGTGACCGGTGAGGGGGCGATCGCACTACCTACCACACCGTTCACCGGCTTCTGGGGCACCCACAACAATGGGTGGGGCCATCTGATCACGGAAGGCAGCCGAGCTGGCGAACTCCACATCATCAGCGGTGGCACGAACCGCCGCCCATACTTCCACTGCTTTGACCTCGACAATGGAACAGAGTGCTGGGGCGGCAACTGGGTTGCTCCACCCGGCGCAGACATCCGAGGCACCAACCCGCTTGCGTTTGCTCGCTACGACAGCACGGGCACGTATCAAGGCATCTGCTGGGCTGCCATCCGGCCAAGCACGCACCACTGTGTCTCCGAAAGTGGCGTCTCCGAGGGGGCTATTCTCCCCGGACTTAACGCAGCGTTGGATCCTCTCGATGACCGCCCCGATATCGCTACGTTCACCGGCGTTGCCTACAACTGGCAGAACAAGCGAGTGTTCTTCAACGGTGGCGCTTCAGACAATCTGACCTGCTACAACTTCGAGACATCGCCGAGCTCTACCTGCGGCCAGCTGGATACCGAGGCCATTCGCCCCGGTGAAAACGCGAGCCACAATGGCGCTGCATTTCTTCGAGGTTCCACCTCGCAAGAGCTCCAGCCGTACAACTTGAATGAGGTCACACCGAATTGCCTGATCGGCCTCGGCGATCAGTCCTTCTTCTTCTCGTTCAACCCTGAGACACTTGATCCTTGCGTCGACACACGTGTAAGCGCTCCAATTCTTCCATGTGTGTGTGGAGACCTCTCCGCCAAGTGGGGCGTCATCCAGTTCCCTCAAGAGTTGCTGGACAACACTGCGATCCTCTTGGCCACCATCACCGCCGATGAAGCAGGCAACAACGTGATCCAAGGTATTCAAAACGTCGACCTCATAGCCAGCAACGGTGTGCTCGATCTTTCAAGCGTGACCGGCCATGAGTCTGGACTATGGCTGCACCTCGATATCGAGGCCGTCCTGGACATGGGTGAAGTGGTGTGGGATGACGACGTGGAAGTCGATCTGAAGATCAGCTCGCAGCCAACACTGGCGAACTAAGCACCCACAAACTCGGTACGTCGAGGATCTGATCCCAATTGCATCCGTGACGCTCAGCGTCACGGATGCAATGGTTTTTGAGGTGAAGTTCGCAAGACGGTGGGTAGCGGCCGCTGGTGGAGCACACCAACCCGTTTGGTAGCGCGGGTCAGCGCCACGTATAGAGCCCGCATACCTTGGCGCTCTTCGGCCACGATCAGGCTGGGTTCCACGACGATCACTGCATCGACTTCGAGGCCTTTGACCAGTTGAACCGGAACCAGTGCGACCTGGTTTTCTAGACCCGCTCGGGTTGCTTCCCCGAAAGGCCTGCCAGCGGCCCGAAGCGCCAAGGCCACAGGGTCTCGAAGCGAGCGCGGCACAACGAGGGCGAGATTTCCCACATCAATCGCCGCCAGCTCCGACTCGATGAATGAGTCCAGGCTCGCCAGTACATCGTCGACCTGTTCAACTCGCGGCGCATCACCTTCTCGACGGATGGCAACAGGTGGGGTCAAACCAGGTGCAGCCTCGGCCAACACTTTCGCAGCAAACTCCATGGCCGGCGCCGGAATTCTGTAGCCGGTCAGCAGTTCACGTCGTTCAGGGTCACGGCGTTTCGGTAGCTGCTCGATGACGTCATCCCAACCATCACGGGCATACGGTCCGGTGGCCTGAGCGATGTCGCCCACGATGGTGAATGAACCGTTAAGGGACCGGCGGGCGATCATCCGAAGGGCCATGGGCGAGAGATCTTGCGCCTCGTCGATCACGATGTGACCAAACGTCCGCACCTCATCGATCGCTCTCCTCCCGGGCCGTGCTCCCAGATGTGCGCGAGCTTCGTCGAGTAACGGTGCATCGGAAAAGGCCCACACGACCGACCCGGCGTGCTCGCCGGCGTCGTGGTGAAGTCCGTCGAGCTGGCTCGCGCTAAACAGGCCGCGTCCCGCGGCCTGAAGCAGCGCCCGGTGCCCGAACAGTTCGTGGAGCAACTGAGCGGGCGTGAGCACCGGCCACATCCATTCGAGGGTCTCGCGAACGGGCATCGTCCATCGCATGCGATCGCGGACCTCGCGCACGTCCACTTCTTCTCGGGCGCTGTTGGCGAGCGCGGCAAAGACCTCGGCTTCCACGAACTTGCGAGCCGCGTTGTGTGTGCGAAACCGCCGACGGGCCTCCGCAACGATCTGCTCACTAGCAAAGCGGGTGAGCCGGAGGTTCTGCAGTCCGTAGCCGAGCACGAGGTCGTCGCGAAGGCCACGTTGACGTTGACGAACCGCGCGACCCACGAGCTCAACCATTTTCAGGTCGCCCTTCACCTCCGCCACCGACTCGCTTTCCAAGCGATCCGTCCTAACCGCTGGCACGACCAAGTCGCTCAAGACCGCGAGGCGCACTCCGGCTTCACCAAGAGATGGCAGCACCTGTTCGATATAGCCCAGGAAAAGCCGGTTCGGCCCGATGATGAGCACCCCTTGGTCTTGCAATGGAAATCGGTGGGTGTAGAGCAGGTATGCAGCCCGGTGCAGGGCCACAACCGTCTTGCCGGTACCTGGACCACCTTGCACGACGACCATGCCTTGCAGTGGGGCGCGGATGATTTCATCCTGCTCTCCTTGGATGGTCGCGGCGATGTCACCCAGGCGGCCCGAGCGTGCTGTTTCGAGTGCGTTGATGAGTGCTCCGTGGCCCTGAACCCCGCCGGTTTGAGCCTGCTGATCGAGACGGTCCAGATCGCCGAAGAACTCATCCTCGATGCCGAGGAGCTTTCGGCCTCTCGTAGCAAAGTGGCGCCGTCTGTCGAGACCAAGCGAGTCGGCCCCCGTCGCGCGGTAGAACGGCTCGGCGGCGGGCGCTCGCCAGTCGACCACGATTGGTTCTTGGGATCGGTCCCACACGCCGATGCGCCCGATGTAGAGCGAGTCACCAAAGCCATCGGAGGTGTGGTCGATACGACCAAATACCAGCGAGGCATCGCCGATATCGAGCTGCGTCAACCGGTCGACCACGTTCTCGGTGAACGCTTCGCGCTCGAAACGCGCCTGGTTGGTGCCGCCAGCACCGACCTCGAGATTCGAGGTGAGTTTTCGCGCGAGTTCGCGCGCCTCTTCGAGCGCAGCGTGCGCCTGGTCGAGATATGACTGTTCGGCTTCGAGTTCGGAAGGAATCGTGGTCTCCGGTGTCGGTCTAGTCCCAATAAGGGGCCATCAATCATACCCAGCGAGGCTCCTTTCCCCGGAGGGGCCCCGCTGGCAGCACAGACACCTAGCCTGGAGCGATGACCTCTCGTCCTGATTCTGTGTTCTTGGCCGCCTGTCGAAGCGAACCTCACGACGTCACGCCCGTCTGGTTCATGCGCCAAGCCGGTCGTTCCTTGCCTGAGTACCGAGAGATTCGAGGTGAGGGAAGTATCAACGAAGCAATCGCCAACCCTGACCTCGCAACCGAGATCACGCTGCAGCCAATTCGCCGGTACGGCGTGGATGCAGCCATCCTCTACTCCGACATCGTCACCCCAGTGCACGCCATTGGCTTTGGGATGGATGTTGTCCCCGGCATCGGTCCGGTCGTCGAGAACCCCTTTCGTTCTCGCGATGACCTCGGTCGGCTCCGACCCCTCGACGCCGAAGCCGACACGCCCTACGTGCTGGAAACAATCGACAACCTTGTCGCCGAACTCGATATCCCGCTGATCGGTTTCGCCGGCGCACCCTTCACCGTGGCCAGCTATCTGATCGAGGGCCGACCTTCTCGGACGTACCACAACACCAAGGCCATGATGAAGGGTGACCCCGAGTTGTGGTCTGCGCTCACCGACCGTCTTGCCGATCTCGCCATTGCGTCGTTGCACTCACAGATCGATCACGGTGCCGAAGCAATCCAGCTCTTTGACTCGTGGGCTGGAGCGCTAACGGCGGCCGACTATGAACGCTACGTGATGCCCGCCAGTGCCCGGGTGCTCGAGGCCGTCGCAGCGACCGGAGTGCCGCGAATCCACTTCGGTGTGGGCACTGGCGAACTACTTCCGCTGATGGCCGATGCGGGCGCCGACGTCGTCGGGGTCGACTGGCGTATCCCACTCGCTGAGGCACGAACCAGGGTTCCCGACCGCTGCGCGCTACAGGGCAACCTCGACCCGGCGATCTTGGGTGCGCCTTGGGAGGTTGTCGCAGCCGAGGTAGACGCTGTGCTCGACTCCAATGCCGGGCACCCGGGCCATATCTTCAACCTCGGTCACGGTGTCACCCCCGACGTCGACCCGGAGGTTCTCGAAAAGGTCGTCGAACGGGTGCACGCCCACCGCTCATGACCCCCACGGTCGCGATCCTCGGTGGCGGCATTACCGGGATCTCCGCTGCGCTAGAAGCACTCGCGCTCGGCGCGCACGTTCATCTCTACGAAGCCAACGAACGCCTGGGTGGAAAGATCGCCGAAGTCGGACTCGACGGACGCACCCTTCCAACCGCCCCTGACGCCTTCTTGGCTCGACGCCCGGAGATGATCGACCTCGCGACCTCGCTTGGTCTTGAGTCATCGCTGATCAGCCCCGCCGCAGGTTCACCTCGGATCTTTCGCGATGGCTCGCTGTACCCCTTGCCACCCAACGTGCTCGGTATCCCGGCAACCGCCGACCTCACCCCCGGCTTGCTTTCGGCCGCGGGCATCGAGCGTTTGTCGCAAGACCTCAGTGCAGATCCATCGGATCGGTCCGCTGACGAATCTGCTGGATCGCTCGTTCGTCGTCGGCTCGGTGACGAAGCGCTCGAATACTTGGTCGACCCGTTGCTCGGTGGCATCAACGCAGGGGACTCCGACCAACTCAGCATCGTGTCGGGGGTTCCTCAACTCGCGCTGTTGCGTGATCGCAACCCAAGCCTGATCGGCGCTGCCGCCGAGACCTTAGAGAGCGCTCCCCCAAACCCGGGCCCCGTCTTTCGCAGCGTCTCCGGCGGACTGAGCAGAATGATCGAGACCGCCGCGGACAAGCTGGAGACAGGTGGCGCATCGTTGCACCTGGGAAATCGGGCTCGACTTCACCGCGCCGAGGAGCGTTGGCGGGTCGACGATGTCGACGCCGATGCAGTGATCGTGACAGCGCCCGCGTTTAGGACCGGCGAGCTCGTTGCACCGTTCGCTCCTGCTGCCGCCGATGTGCTCTCCCAGATCCAATACAGCAGCGTCGCCCTGACGCTCCTGGTGCTGCCAGCGGGCACGATCGACATCGATCCGACGATTAGTGGTGTGCTCGTCCCCCGGGTGGCGGGCCTGCACGTGACCGCGGTTTCGTTCGCGTCGCACAAGTGGCCTGATCTCGCGTCGCAGGGAGAACAGATCCTTCGAGTCTCGGTGGGCAGGCGAACCCACACCACCTGGCAGAATCTCTCCGACGAGGAACTGCTTGCCGAGATTCGTTCGGATCTCGCGGAGATTTTTGCGGCCGACATCCCAGCGGGACCAGCACACGTGACTCGTTGGAACCAGTCATTGCCCCAATACGACGTGGATCACGCCACCAAGATCCGGGCGCTCGACGATGCCACCGAAGGGTTCGCCGGTCTCGCACTCACGGGCGCGTGGCGGGCTGGTCTGGGCTTACCTGCGTGCGCGGCGGCAGGCAAGGCCGCGGCCCGCAAGGTCCTGCTTGCGTGAATTTTTGTCGCATGCGGTGCAAACGCACGCGGCGTGTGGTTCACTCGTGAACTTCGGCGGCAACGAGGATTCCGAGACGTGAGCCAAACACCATCGACGAGCGCCGCCCCGCTGGGGCGTATCGAACCCGAAACCAGCGAGGTCGTGCACACGCCACAAGAGGCTGCGCGAGCCGATCTCGGTCCGGCCCTGGACTGGCACGAGGCGAAGCAGAACAGCGGTCTAGAGGCGCCTGGTGAGTTGCCCGACGGCGATGCCCACCTGAACGTGGAGCGGACATTTATCTTTGCCGACCTTTCGGGCTTCACGCAGTACACGCGGGAGAACGGTCCTCACGAAGCGGTGAAGGTGCTCGGGGAATTTCGGCGAGTCGCCCGAAATGTGGCCGCCAAGCGGGGCGTGCGGGTGGCGAAGTGGTTGGGCGATGGCGTCATGATCGTCAGCGTCGACCCCACGGCAGCGATCGCCTTTGGTGCCCATCTGATTCACCATTTCGCAGATACCGGGCTCACGGTGCGGGTCGGTTTGGCATCAGGAATCGCGTTGCTCTTCGAAGGTGATGACTACATCGGCGAACCCGTAAACCTGGCAGCGAAGTTGTGTGCCGCAGCTCGGCCTGGCGAGATCCTCGCCACGTTGAACTTCGACGATCTCCCCGAGTGGGTGGCTGCCGAAGCAGCGGTGTCGGTGTCGATCAAGGGCGTAGGCGTGATCGGCGACATCCACCGCCTAGTCCCCACAATCTAAGAAATCACCAAGCTCCACAAAGAGCCAACGGTAGCCCGCAGCTGCGAAGCCGGTGCGGTCGAAAAGGCGCCTCCGGCGCAGCAGCCGAGCATCGAGAGCCGAAGGCTCGGATTGCGACCGCTGAAAAAATCAGTGATTACAGTGCGGACCGTGTTCGTGGTTGATGTCGATTTGTAGCTTCTTGCGCACCGCGCCTGCGAGATCGAGCTGCACGCTTTGGGCGTAGCTGATCAGGTTCGGAGCGACATGAATCTTGACGTCGTCCTTACGAATCACGCGGTAAGGGGAGAGGTTCTTGCCTTTGAGGTGCGTGTCGACCGACACGTCGTGCTTGGTGCGTCCTCAACCAATTGGTGGGACGAAGTCGATTGCGGCGACCCCGCCCTTCTTCTTGATGTAGTTAGCCGCATCGGGCGTCAAAAAGAGATCCATGCGTGCTCCTAACCCAGGTTGGGTGTCGTGATATTCCCGAGTTTAGCCGTCAACGGGCGGGGCGGTTGTCGTGTCGTCGGTCGAAGCTGACTCGGTGGTCGTGGTGTCGTCGGTCGAGGCGCCGGGGTCGGCAGCTTCGTCGGTCGGAAGGGTTTCTTCGCTTTCTTCTTGGGCTGCGAGTTCGTTGGCTGCCAACGCTTCTGCATCAGCGAGTTCTTGTTCTCGTTCGGCCGCTCGGGCGGCGATTTCTTCCTCGCTGGGACCAAATTCGCTGGTGTACTCACCAGAATCGATTCCGGCTTGTAGCGGCGAGGGTACGAAACTGCATGTCCCGCTTGGTAGCGAGAACGTTTGGACCCCGACGGCTTGAAGTTGTCCGCCTCCTTGTGCCGTGCTCTGGGGCAGTAGGTCTTGCCCGAGGCCTACGACGTGCCATGTTCGGGCAGCGTCGGTCTCCAGCGTCAAGGTGAGTGTGTCTCCTGGGGCAACGAACAGTTCGCTTCCCGTCCACACCTGGTCGACCCCATTGGTGACGCCAACCGGTTCCTGGGTTCCGAACAGCAGCGCCATACCTAGCTGGGACGATCCGTTCTGAAATTCGATCTGTGTTGCGTTGCAACCAACGACGCTGATCTGACCGGTCGCGAGTGACGACCCGTAGGTGGTCGAGCTGTCGGGGCGACGGTCGGTGTCGTTGAAGCTTCGGTCTTGTGCGCTGTTGCCTCGAAACTCTGCTGCGTTACGGGCGGGAATCCAGCCGAGCGGCGCACCGGTATTTGGGTCGATGACTTCGCTCCATTGGCTGCCATCAGAGGCGATCGAATCTGTGCCGTTGTACACCGCGATTTCTCGGTGGCCCAGTGTTCCTACGACCGATGAACTCCCGGGAGCGGCAACGATCCCGAGCCCATCGGTTCCGGGTACGCGAAAGACCTGGCGGAGCTGATTGGTTAGGGCCGGATCTGTGGTGGTCACGACCTGTGTGGTCGGACGAAGACTGGTCGAAACTACCCAACCGACGGAGACGCCGGGGTTGGTCGGATCGATGATTCCGACCATCAGGGAATCATCGACGTTTCGGGCTGCGCCCGCTTGGACGAGAGCGCCGTCGGGCAGGGTGGTGACGAAGTCGCCAGCCGGAGCGTCGAGAACCTGTGCGGATCCGTCGACTTCGAAGAGGCGCCCGATATCTGCCGTCGACGCGAAGGCGAGCGACGATGGTGCCTCGTTGACGGGAGCAACGGTTGTTGGCGCATCGATGACGGGGGCGACGGTGGTGGGGGCAGCGGTTGTCGAGGTTGTGGTCTCAACTACGACAGCGGTGGTTTGCGGTGCTGCGGCAGGTTCTCCACCTGAGCAAGCAGCGGCAATAAGCGTGGCGCTGGCCACTATGGCAACTCGATGCAGTTTCACGATGTCTCCAACTTCACTAGGCATAGAACAAGGCCTGTACTGAATAGTCGGCACTTTTAGGGTCGACTTTGAGCGCAAGCACCATCACTGAGGGGACCCGGGACGGCATTTCTCGCCACACGCGCCAGACTGGGGCCTATGCGCCGACCACTTGTGCTGCTTCTCGGCGCATTCGCGGGATTTCTGATTGCCTTTGCGCTCCCCCCGTGGGGTTGGTGGCCATCGGCGTTGGCTGGATTTGCCTTGTTCGATTACCTCGGCATTGACGCGTCTCGGCGTCAGAGGTTCGCCACCGGTGCCGCCGCCGGGATGGTGTGGCTAGCCATGGGCGAACTCTGGATGTTTGATTTGACCGCGCCCGGGTACATAGCCGTATTCCTCGTCTTTGGCGGTGGCTATGGATTTGTGAGCCTGATCGCGGGCGGCGGTGATCGACGGATCCTCGCTCTGCCCGCTGTATTCGTTGCCTATGAGTGGTTTCGCTGGGCGTGGCCCTTTGGTGGAGTCCCGCTGGCAACGGCACCTATGACGCAGGTGAATTCGGTTCTCTCTGAAGTGCTCCCGCTCGGTGGTCCCTTGCTGCTGACGGCCGTGACGGTCGCGACGGGCGTTGCGCTGCGTTTGCTGTTGACCCAGCGTTACGACATGGCCGGAGTTGTCATCGGGACGGTGACCGTTGCTGTCCTAGCCGGAGTCGTCTCGCCGGGAAGCACCGTCGTGGGCGAGATCGATGTGGCCGTGGTGCAAGGTGGTGGCCCGCAACGCACCCGTGCCGATGCCTGTGAGAACCAGCGGGTCTTTGACCGGCACCGGGACGCAACAGCGACGATCGACCAGCCCGTGGATCTGATCATGTGGCCAGAGAACGTTGTCAATCCAATCCCTGATGGCACCCCGCTTGGACGTTGCGACGACTTGTTCTTTATGACCGAGGCACAAGAGAGCGTGGCCGAGATTGCCCGTGAACAAGACGCCGTGCTCATCCCGGGTTGGTTTCACAGTGCCGGACCAGAGTTCCCGAACAACACCGTCAACTACTCGACTGCCGTCAGTGCCGAGGGTGTCGAGCTCGACCGGTACGACAAGGTGCGGATCGTTCCCTTTGGAGAGTTCGTTCCACTCCGGGGGCTCCTGGAGCAATTCTCCTCGGACATCCCGGGCCGTGACGTGTTGCAAGGTGAGGGGCCAGCGGTTTTGGAGACCCCGGTGGCGACCCTCGGTGTGAGTATTTCTTGGGAGATCTTCTTTGAGAGCCGTGGACGAGCTGCGATCCGAGATGGTGGCGAGATCCTGGTCAACCCGACAAACGGGTCGAGCTTCTGGCTGCGCATTTTGCAATCCCAACAGATTGCATCATCGCAACTCCGCGCCCAAGAGTCCGACCGGTGGGTACTTCAGGCTGCCCCGACTGGTTTCAGTGGCATTATCGATCCTGACGGGAACGTCCTCGACCGAACCGGCGTCTCAGAACAACGTGTGCTCTTCGAGACGATCGAACGCCGAGAAGGCCTCACCCTGTCGACTCGCTTCGGCGTTGCGCCGTGGCTCACCGCCGCAATTCTGGTGCTGCTTGGTTCGCTTTTGTGGTCACGGTTCGGGTCGGACTCGCTCAGAGTTCAACAAGAAGAGTCACCGGGCCATCATTAACAAGCCCGACCTGCATGTCGGTGCGGAACCGTCCCGTTTCGACCGTTGCTCCCAAGTCGCGTAGCGCGGCGACGAGGTCTGTGAAAAGCGGTTCGGCGTGCTCTGGGCGCGCCGCGTCGATATAGGACGGTCGCCGGCCCTTTCGAGCATCGCCGTACAAGGTGAACTGGCTGACGAGCAGCAACGATTGACTCGTATCTGCAACCGAGAGGTTCATCACCCCATCGGCGTCATCAAAGATTCGAAGGTTCCAGAGCTTGTCGGCCATCTTCGAGACGACCGCATTGTCGTCGTCGTGGGTGACGCCGATCAGGCAGCACAACCCTGGACCGATCCGTCCAACCTCGACGCCAACGGAGGTGACCCACGCTTCGCTACACCGCTGCACCAGAGATCGCATCGGCCCACGCTAGCCCGAGACGATTACTCGCCAGTACGCTTGGCGGGCCATGGCACCTGATCCACGTCTCACCGACGGCCCACTTCGCATTGCGTACCTCGCCTATCGCGGCAAACCCCACGTCGGTGGCCAAGGTGTCTACACCCATCACCTCACCAAGGCGTTGGTCGACCTTGGCCATACGGTCGAAGTTCTGGGCGGGCCGCCGTACCCCATCCTCGACGAGCGGGTGCCCATCACGAAGTTGCCGAGCCTCGAGACATTCAACGATAAGTTCCCCATGCGTAAGCCACGCATGTTTGAGCTCCAGGACAAATGGGATTGGTTCGAAAACACCTCGTTCAACCTGGGGAACTTTCCTGAACCGATGGCCTTTTCGTGGCGAGCCTGGGACAACCTGCGCGAACGTCCTCACGAGTTCGATCTTGTCCACGACAATCAGACGCTCGGATGGGGGTTGCTCGGAATTCAGCGTTTCCTGCCGATCCTGGCGACGATCCATCATCCAATCACCGTCGATCGGCGCCTAGAGATCGAGCATGCGCGCACCTGGGTAGAGCAGGTCGGCAAGCGCCGTTGGTACGCGTTTACTCGTATGCAAACCCAAGTCGCCAAGCGCATGACCCGGGTCATGACCGTCTCGGAGAATTCCAAGATCGATATCGCGGCGGATCACCGGGTGCCCGAGGACCGAATTCACGTAGTTCCTGTCGGGGTCGACCCGGAGCTGTTCCGTCCGCTGGACGGCGTCGAGAAGGTGCCCGGTCGCATCATCACCACGGCGAGCGCTGACGTAGCGATGAAGGGACTCGTGTACCTTCTCGAGGCTGCTGCCAAAGTGCGTGCCGAGCGAGATGTGGAGATCGTGATCATCGGCAAGCCCAAGGAGGGATCCAAGACCGTGGAGACGCTGCGGTCTTTGGGGCTTGAAGACGTGGTTGAGTTCGTCAGCGGCGTAAGCGACCAGCGGATCGTCGAGTTGTATTCCGAGGCGGAGCTTGCATGCGTACCCTCGCTCTATGAGGGTTTCTCGCTCCCGGCGATTGAAGCCATGGCATGCGCGACCCCGCTCATAGCGACCACGGGAGGCGCACTCCCCGAGGTGTGCGGGACACATAACGAGACGTGCTTGCTCGTTCCCCCTGGCGACAGCGACGCACTGGCCACAATGATCTCCAAGGCGCTCGCCGAACCCGAATTACGAGCTCGCATCGGTGCTGCTGGTCGCCAGCGGGTCATCGACCATTGGAGTTGGCGCCACACGGCCGTAAAGACCGTGGCCCAGTACCGTGCCCTACTGAGCGAAACAGCCGGGGCTAACGAATGCTGACCGTGGATTATGAGCGGTTGGACCTGCACGCGGGTGATCGCTTGCTCGACATTGGCTGTGGCTTTGGGCGACACAGCTATGAGGCGCTCCGGCGCGGTGCCGACGTTGTGAGCAGTGACTTTGCGTTGCCCGAGCTGATCGAGGTCGACGGTTTGGTGTCGGCGATGGAGAGCGAGGGCGAGCTTCCCGATGGCGTGTCGTCAGCCTCGTGCAACAGCGATGTCACGCAGTTGCCGTTCCCCGACGATTCCTTCGACCGGATCATCGCCTCAGAGATTCTCGAACACATCGACGACGATGTCGCTGCCTTAGCCGAACTCGTCCGTGTGCTCCGCCCCGGGGGCACGCTTGCTGCGACCGTGCCGTCGCATCTGCCCGAACGGGTGTGTTGGGCGCTGTCCGACGAATACCACGCGCCAAAGGTCGAGGGCGGCCATGTCCGCATCTACGGCCGCGGCGAACTGGCACATCGCATGGGAGACGCTGGGCTAACGGTGTTCCAGTCGCATCGTGCGCACGCACTCCACACGCCCTACTGGTGGCTTCGATGCGCCGTTGGTCCACAACAAGATGTCGAAGCTCACCCGCTCACTCGCGCCTATAACCGGTTCCTCACGTGGGACATCATAAACCAGCCAACATCGACCAAAGTTGCCGACCGCATTCTCAATCCGGTGCTTGGAAAGTCGCTCGTTGTGTACGCGTCGAAGCCAATCCGGCGTTTTGGATCGGGCCGATGACCGAGTCTCGCCGGACCACCGGTCAACTCTCCGATGTCCAGATTCGCGAAACCGGGCTGGCCATCGTCGAGTGGCAGCTTCCTTCGGGGATGATCCCGTGGGTGCCGGGCGGCCATGCCGACCCCTGGAACCACGTCGAGGCGGCAATGGCGATCGCTACCGCTGGTTTCACCACCGAGGCAGAACGCGCGTATGACTGGCTCGTTGGGCTGCAGCATCCCTCGGGCGCGTGGCATCAGTACTACGTGGAGGACGGCGTCGAGGAAGACAAGTTCGACGCCAATGTCATTGCCTATATCGCTACCGGCGTCTGGCACCACTGGTTACTGACCGGCGACCGCGGGTTTCTCGAGACGATGTTTCCAGTGGTGGAGCGAGCAATCGATTGGGTCTTCGATCTACAAACCGAACGCGGCGAGATCGTGTGGGCTCGCCACGGCGACGGAACTCCGTGGTCCTTTGCACTCCTGACCGGCTCATCGTCGATGTATCACTCGACGCGCTGTGCGCTGGCAGCAAGCCGCGAGGTTGGCGTCGACCGCAGTGACTGGGTCGAACGAATAGAGCGGCTCGGGCAAGTGGTGCGCGAGCAACCCGATGGCGCCTTTGCCCCCAAGCACCGATGGGCAATGGACTGGTACTACCCGGTGCTTTCGGGCGCGATGCAAGGAGAGGCGGCCTCCGCTCGCCTGGCCCAACGCCGCGACACGTTCGTGATGCCCGACCTCGGCGTTCGATGCGTCGGCGATCGTCCCTGGGTCACGACGGCCGAAACCTGTGAGTGCGCAATGGCGTACCTGTCAATCGGCGAGCGCGAAACAGCCGAATCCCTCTTCGCGACAACGTGGCGACAACGGGTCGACTCGGGTCGCTACTGGACGGGAGAGGTTCATCCCGAAGAGGTGCACTTTCCGGGCGGCGAACAGTCCACGTACTCCGCAGCCGCCGTGCTGCTCGCTGACGATGCCTTGTCGCAGCGAACGAGTGCCTCGGGGCTGTTCGTCGGTAACGCCCGACTCCTCGAGCGCTAGCCCGCTTGCGCGGGCGCCCGTAGCGCTCGGAGTGAACCGACCTGGTCGATTTCGACGAAGCCGTCGTCGAGCGCCCGCAGGTAGATCTCATAGGGCGGCCGTCCGCCATTTGCTGGGTCGGGGAACACGTCGTGAATCAAGAGCGTGCCACCTTCTACGACCTTGCTCGCCCAACCTTGGTAGTCCAGGTGGGCGGGTTCGCTGCCGTGTCCACCGTCGATAAACAGCAACGCTAGTGGGGTGGTCCATACTGCGGCGATCGCTGGGGAATCGCCCACGAGGGCGACGACGGTTCCTTCGAGGCCGGCGTCGTGGACCGTGCGGCGAAACCAGGGCAACGTATCGAGTACACCTACGGCAGGGTCGACGAGGTCGGGTTCGTGCCACTCCCATCCAGGTTGGTTCTCCTCAGAGCCCCGATGGTGATCGAGAGCGAAGAGCAACCGATCCGAATCTCGTGCAGCTGCACCGAGATAGATAGCCGATTTGCCGCAGTAGCTTCCGACTTCGAGCATCGGTCCTGGGACCGGGCACTGCGCGGCGTGTCTATGCAATGCGAGACCCTCATCATCTGGCATGAAGCCACGTGCTGACTGTGCCGAATGGAGATCTGTTGGACTCAGCTCAGATGGTTTCACGGACCCGGGACCCAGAGTCAGGCCACAGGAACTTCTCCAAGAACGCGAACTTCACCAGCCAAAGGGCGGCGAACGATGCCATTTGCGTCACGAGAAGAAGGATTTCGGAATCGGTCTGCGTATCGGCGATCGCGATGGCGATGGTGGACACAACCCATCCGAGCAAAGTCAGAATCCAAAATGGTCCAACTTCGCGTGACGCGCTGTGATCCGTCGTCCCACGGCCCCACACATAGGCCCGGTTCAGGTAATAGGCGGGAGGCGTGCTGAAGACCACCGACCAGAAGTTTGCGACGATCCCGCTCTGATTAAAGACTCGGAGACCGACAAAGAGTGTCGCCAAGCCAACAACGGTGCTGACGATGGTGACTCCACCAAAGCGGATGAGCCGCTTGCCGTATTCGCTCCAAAGGCGCGCCACGTTAAAGCGGCGGGTCGAATCCATTCAGACCAGGCTAGGCCATGACGTCCCTCTTGGGGTGCGGGGGGCCAAACTAGGGCCATGTACAAAACGAATGGCCCCACGGTCAGACTCGTGACAATCGGGGTCTCCTGCCTTGTTTTGCTTGCAGGTTGTAGCCAGGACGATGACACCAATGCGGCATCTGCTCCGGTTGCATCCTCTACTTCGGTAGCACCGGCAACAACTACGACCACCACGACAACCGCCGCAACAACCACAGTGGTCGCCGAAGTGGTTGAACGGGCCTTCAACGGCCGGCCCGTACCTGACGCGCCAACCAGCGCTGAGGAAGCTGCGTCGATGTTTATCTCGGTGCAGGATGGCCTGCGCGCGCCGGGTTCAACCCAAGACGATTGGGCTGACCTTGGCCATGCCGAACAGCTGATCGTGCGCACCATGCTTCGCCAGCCCGAGTGGAACGAGACGTTCCTTGCCGCGCTTCCCGATGACTACGCACGCATCGCCGAACTTCACCTGCTGGCTCGCACAGAGCTCGCCTTGTTGCATTCGGGAGCTCCCGCGAGCGAACGAGTTCCGGGGTGGCGCATCGTCGACCCAGAGCCAATGGACGTGTTGGTCGCCCACTATCAGCGAGCGAGCGAAGAGACCGGGATCGACTGGGAAGTGCTCGCCGGCGTCAACCTGATCGAGACCGTCATGGGACGTATCGACGGCGTCAGCTCCGCTGGGGCCCTGGGCCCAATGCAATTCCTTCCCACGACGTGGCCTGAGGTGAGCCAGGGCGGCGACGTGCTCGACCCCGCGGATGCAATTCCGGGCGCCGCCCGCTACCTCGTGCAGCGCGGTGGCCTCGACGACATTCGCGCCGGGTTGTGGGGGTATAACAACTCGGACCACTACGGAAACGCCGTGCTG
This sequence comes from uncultured Acidimicrobiales bacterium, assembly GCA_964441145.1. Lineage (GTDB taxonomy): Bacteria > Actinomycetota > Acidimicrobiia > Acidimicrobiales > SHLQ01 > SHLQ01. The sequence continues at coordinate 19,765 of CAYTUB010000013.1, read as the reverse complement.
GCCTACGCGGAACTGCTGCAATTCGATGAGCGAGCGCTACGCGGCTTTTATAACTGGGAGGTCTACGTGGGTTCGGCCGAAGGCACGCTGTGGTTACCCGTCGGCTTCGAAGAACTCGAACCCCGTAGCGCGGCCGATTACCTAGCCGAGAACCCCTGGGCGAATACCATCAGGTGAAGGTCAGCCACCACCAAAGATCTCAAGCTCGGCAACGCTCAGAGTTCTGTTGCTGCCAGGAAGCTGAATACGAACGTATTGACCGGTCGTGCCCGCTGGCAGCGCGACTGTAGTGCTGGTACCCGGAGTACCCGGCCCTTGCGAGACCGAGTCGATATTTGGGTCAGCGATCAGGTCAGCCAGAGGGACGTCAGGAAACGGTACATCCGACACGAGAATCACAAACCCAGCAAGTCTGTCACGACAGCAGTTGTCGGTTCGATTCCAAACGACGACCTCGTCTATGGGAAAGTTGGCGCCCAGGTTGACATCGAGGAAGGGCTCGTTGATGCCGGGAGCTGAGTGGGTCACGCTGTTTCGGTTGTAACGTCCGTCGGTATCCCCGTCGATGGCTCGGCTAGCCTGGCCACCAAAGCCTGTAGGCGATGAAGACGCCGCCGCCGAAGCGAGCTGGCTGAGGTTCGTACCAGGAGGAACAGAGGAAGGGTTGGTGACGACGTTGGTTCCGTTGATGTCGGCGCCTTGAGCGGTGAAGGTCGACGATGTCTGTACTTCACGGAAAGTCGGAGCACCGAACGGCAAGATACCGGTCAGCCAACGGTGTTGGTACTCAAAGGCAACGCCGACCTCGATGTCGCCGCTCAGGGTTCGGCTTGTGGCGCAGAAGTCTCCAGAATCCAGGAGCCCGGTATCGCACGTGGCATCTTGAGTCTGATCGAAGTTCGTGAAATCAATGGTGTTCGTGGTTGCGATATCGATGAGATTCTGCTGTGTGTAACCAACACAGAAGGCCCTTGTGCCGCCACCGAGCACGGCATCTCTACATTCATCGACAATCTCGTTGATAGTGCCATTTCCTGGGTCAGCATCAAAGATGACTACCCAACTAATCCTGTCGGCGTTGTCCGCTCCAATCTCACCAACGATCGACTGCAGCGTAAGAAGATCTGTTTCCGGTTCGTTCGCGAGCGCCGACGCTCGCAACAGTCCGGAGCGCAGTCCGCCGGTTGTTGCCGATTTGGCTTCCCACCCCACGCCAAATTCGAGTGATCCGAGGATCACGAAAAGCAAGAGTGGTATCGCAATGGCCGCTTCGACGAGGACGGCACCTCGTTCGCGGTTGCGATGGGCGCGCAGGACTTTCTGGAAGCCAGACATTGGGGCCACCTCGGGCTGTTGGTGAGTGGATTCGGTGTGTTCCATGATTAGAGATCAAGCTCCACTACTTGGACGGTGGTCGCAGAAAGAG
>CAYTUB010000013.1:0-18239 GCA_964441145.1 uncultured Acidimicrobiales bacterium | reverse complement strand
GTGTTCCATGATTAGAGATCAAGCTCCACTACTTGGACGGTGGTCGCAGAAAGAGTCCGGGTATCGAAGAAGCCTGTGACGTACTGGTACTTGTATTCGATATAGATCCCGACATTGGTTGATTCAACGCGCTGGTCAGCGGTGAACCCGCTGGTGTCCGGCGTATCCGAAGCAAGGGCGGACGCGACATCGGCGGCCTCGTATACCGTGCAGTTCCCGTCCAGATCCGTAGGGTTGGCGCTGGTACAGGCAGTTGGCAGGTCCTCAAATTCGGTGGCGAGGGTCGGAGCGTTGAAGACGACGACTCGGACCAATTCGCCATTGAGCAGATCCAAGCGATTCTGAACCGTCTGAAGGATTCGAAGATCCGCGTCCGGGTCGTTTCGCTCTACCGCCGCGACACGTGCTGCGTTACGCGACACATCCTGGAGGCTGAGATAGCTGCGGAACATCAAGCCGAACTCGATACCGCCGAACACCACGAAGAAGAACAACGGTGCGACAAGGGCAAATTCGACAAGAGCTGCCCCGCGTTCGCGAAGACTCTTCTTCTCGTTTTTCTCAGAAGTGCGCCGAGCGCGAGAGATACGACTCCACAGGACCATAATCGGACTATCGGCACGTTTCTGCGAAAGGTGTACACCCCAGACAAAAGTGGGTCCGATCGGCCTAGTTAGCGGGTTCGTCGCAAAATTTTTGTGCTTCCCGCTTATTAGGAAGTGCGCAACGTCGTGAAGAATACGAATATGCGCATTGCACTCGGTAGCGACCACGCTGGCTTCGACCTTAAATCTCACCTGATTGGGTATCTCCAAACTGCTGGCCACGACATTATCGACCTCGGTACGGATAGCACCGAGCCCGTCGACTACCCGGCCTATTGCGCCGCTGTCGGCAACGCCGTTGTCAGCGGAGAGGCTGACTGGGGCATCGTCATTGGCGGCTCCGGGCAGGGCGAACAACTCGCGGCGAACAAGGTGCGCGGCATCCGTGCGGCGCTTTGTAACGATCTGTACACCGCTCGGCTAGCCCGGCAGCACAACGATGCCAACGTATTATCGATCGGTGGACGGGTCGTGGGGCTTGGTCTCGCCGAGGAAATCATCGACTTGTTCGCCACTACCGAGTTCGAGGGCGGACGTCATAAGCGCCGGGTGGATCAAGTAATGGAGATCGAGGCCAACAACGCCTCGCCGTCGGCCTAACGCGCGAGCGACGTTACCGATCGACTCGGCGATGACCGCGACGCCGACGAGGACGGTAGTGCGGCTCTGTGGGGCTCACGCGACTCACCCGAGGGCGCTCCTGTGGCGACTCATCCTTGGCTGGTTCTACGTCGTCGCGTAGGTCCAGCTCGGTGGTATCTCGTAGGTTGATAGTGGTTTCATCCACCTCAGGTCGAGTGCCAAGAATCTGACGAGTCCTTCGCACAGCGCGGAAGATAAACAGCAGGACGAACAATGTAATGACGCCTGCACCGAGGCCGATCAGGCGCTGCTCTTCGACCGACATTGATTCGAACCAACTGCGAAGCGACGAGTCACCTCCGCCCTCTACCTCGATCACGACCGTCTCCGCCTGAACCTCAACGGGACTGCCGATAACCGAACTTGCGTCGAACCCAACGTCGAGGGTGAACGAGCCATCCCGGGGAATTGCCGATTCGATCACGACCACGACCTCTGCGACGGTTCCGGCGCGAAGTCGATTGAGACGGTTCAACAGGTTCTGATCCCGGTCGCCATCAAAGCCGTTGTTGACCAACAGCGAGTCGCTCTCGAGGCTGACCACTTCGTAGCTGAAGGGCCACTGGTCATCGAGTGGCGCAAGCAGGGTGGTCGAGTCGACATCGATCGAGCCAGCATTCTCGAGGAGAATCCGGTACCCGAACCGATGCCAGTCATCTCGATCGCTCGGCTCGCTGCCGAGTGGCTCAACGGAGAGGGCGACTTCTGGTTCGGGTAGCTCAACGCGCACCGAGGTAGCAATGTCGTTGTCACCAGGCTCTTGATTGCCGTCAGGGTCGGTGTTCGTGCCGTCGGTCGAATCATCGATGACCGTTCCGGAGAAGGGGTCGGTCGCGATGGCGAACGCCGAGCTGCGGAACGGTCCGGGAAGTTCATCGGAGGGAAGAACCGCCGCGTCGTATTGAATCCGACATTGCTCGTTGGGCTGCAGGTCGACTCGTGAGACAAGCACGGGGTCAATCGTTCCGCCGTCGTAGCTTGAGCTCGCGAAACCAAAGCATGGCGAATCGGCATCGACGCGCACCCGAGAGGTTACGAAGGTCGAACCCACACCGAAGGCCTGGCTGAGCTGATCGTGGACTTCTACATTCGAGAGCGGGAAGGGGCCGACGTTTTCGACCAAGAGCTCATAGGTAACCCCGACGCTGCCGTCGGCACGAACGGTCGGCTCTCCGATCGTACGCTTGGCCAAACCGAGCTCGCCTTGCACGCTCAATCGGGTCAATGTCGTTGCCTCGATGACATCGTCGGCTGAACCAACGCCGGTTCCCGCTGGAGTATTGGCCGCGACGACCACGCGGGTGTTGAATACTCCGCGGGTCTCGGGGGTGATCGTTAGATCCACTTCGATCGTTGCCGTGCTTCCGGCCGCGAGCGTGTCGAAGCCACGCAGTAGTCGGGTGTCGCCAATGTCGCGTTGTACCGGCGCCGGTTCGGCAACGACGACCTCACCGTTCTCGTCGACCTCCACATCGCTGACGTCGACGGGTGGTCGCCCAATGCCGTCGAAATTGCTGTTCACCGTCAGCGTCTCGGAGCGCACGTCGCGGACGATGATTCGAGAATTGAACCCCAGCGCGGAGAGGAGATCTTCACGGACTTGCAGACCGCGAAGTTCGACGTCGCCATCGTTGGTGACGTCGATACCGAAGGTGACATCGAAGCTGCCGGTCGTGTTCCACTCGGGACGGCGGTTGAGTCGTTGCTCCACCAACAACGCGGGTTGTTCAACAAAGACGATCTCTTCGCTGCCGAGCTGCTCTTGCCCAACGGGCGTACCCGCCGGCGAAAGCGCCGACGCAAGGATTGCTGATTGGAAGGGGCCGAGCTGATTGCCGGGTGTGACGAGCACTGTAGAGGTGACCACAGCCCGGTCGCCAGACGCCAGGCCCACTCCCCACTCGAGTAGGTCATCCCCGCGAATCTCGCTTTCGAGATCGATCGGTGTGAGGTCGGGTGAATCGATTGCAAGAACCCGCGCTGGGGCTCCGGCGTAGATTTCCGTGAGATCTTCGCGAAGGCGGACGAACTCAAGATCAGCCGAGCCATCGTTCTCGACCGCATAGCTCGTCGTGACCGTGTAGGACCCGTCCCGATTGTTGTCAACCGATTGCATCAAGACTTCGGTCGCAATCGAGGGAAGATCGATCCCGGCGTCGATCACTGCGGTCGAGTCTGCGAGGGCGGGCGATACCCCAGAAAGAGCGAGGTCTCCAACAAAGGGGCCAGGAGCCTCTCCCGGCTCGACCGACAATACCAAGATCATCGTTGCGCTCTGACCTACAAACAAGGACTGACCAGGGGCGAGGATGCTCGTAGATTCTTGAAGCCCGAACTCCTCGTTAATCTCCAGGTCATCGCTGATGACGCCATCAATTCGGTAGACGCTGTCCGGGAACATCTCATCGAGATCGAGGGTGAGGTCGAGGTCATCGATACGTACGTCGCCATCATTTTGCGCTTCGAGGATGGTGACCACCCGGAAGGTTTCAATCTCGACTGCTTCGACGGACTGGACAGATGTCGTCAACGCAACAACAGGGCGCTCCGTGAGTGTGATGGGATCGGCCTCAACCGTTGCCTCCGCAGTCGCCTGCGACGGTGAACGCCCCGTGATTTGTGTGGTTGTTTCGTGGGGGCCCAGGTTCGCGCCAGGGACAAGCACGTCGTCCAACACCACTCGACACACCGCTCCAGGAGCGAGGGGTTCGCTGAAGGAAACGAGCCCGCAGCTGTCGACTTGCACGGTTCGACCCGTTCGTACCCGGTCATAGGCCACGCCCTGGTCCTCCACGACGATTTCGATCAAGGGCACGTCGCTGGTATTGGTCACGTCGAGTGTCCACGTGAGGTCGTAGCTACCGTTGCCACGATTGTCGACGACTTCACGGTTCGCCTCTGCGGTGAGCCCGACCGACTCGGTGAAGTTCAACTCGTCGGCGTCGACCGAAGCGTTGACGGTGGTCAGCGATGGAGACTGACCAATGACGTCGTAGTCGACCGTCCATGGACCAAGCTCACCCAACGGCCGGATGATCACATCATGCGATTGCGTGCATGCGCTATTGGGGGCGAGTGGACTTCCGAATGAAATTGAGCTGCAGGTGTCCGCGGCCAGGATGTTCGACACGACGGAATCACCAAAGGTGGCTTGGATTGGGTCCGGGGTATCAACGTTGTAGAGCGGCACATCACCGTTGTTTCGAATCCCGAAGGAGTAGGACACGCCATAGGTGCCATCGCCGAGGTTCTCAACCGAATCAAATTCAGCACTCAACTCGATCGAGGGAGCTTCATCGAAGGTCACCGGGGGTACCGACGTTGCTTCCTGAGCCTCGGGAGCAACCAATGCTCCCAGCCCCGACTCGTCGACGGCTGACACAAAGGTGGCTACCGAATACGGTCCGCTCGCTGATCCTGGTCGGATCGTCGCTCGTTGGGTCGTCGTGCAGGAATCGCCAATCGAGACCTCAGCTCCGCAGTTCGAGGTACGCCCGACTTCGCCAACGATTAGGCCATCGAAGATGGTCGCCAGGTCGGTCGATACCGCAATCGCCGGAAGGTCGATCCCACCGAAGTTTTCAACGGCGAGGACGTGCTCGACGGAATAGGTGCCGTCATTGTTGTTCTCCGAGGTGAAAGATCGCTCGGTGATACCAATGATCGGGATGGCTTGTGAAGCAGCGGGTGTCGACGACGACACGATCGCACGTGATGGCGAGGTAGCTTGCACCTCGACCACGAGGTCGAAGGGGCCGGGGTCGGTGCCGGTCGCTACCACAACCGTCATGTCCCACTGGGCGCTCTCCTCGGCAGCGAGCACGTCTCGTCTGGTGAGTAGCTGATCGATGGTTACGCCGTCGAAGCGGTCTGCGATCGAGAGGCCTGCGGACCCGACCTGTTCGATCTGCACCTCTGCGCCATTGAAGATGTCGTCGAGGTCGAGCCTTGCACTGAGGTCGCGCAATTCGATGTCCCCGGTGTTTTCGATGTCGCCGAGAAGGCGGAATCGAATGTTTTCATCGTCGACCTTCTCGGTGCTGAGGATCGAAACACTCGATGAGACTCGTGGTCGCTCGGCGAAGACGATCTCACCGCTGGTCGCGTCCGACGATACTTCTGCCTGCGATGTCGAGCGTCCGGTAACAGATCCCTCGATGAACCAATCATTGAGCTGGCCAAGGGGACGCACGACGAGTTGTTCGCGGGTCACGCATGACTCGACAGGCACCGCGGATGCCAGAGGGTTCGATCCGTCAACGCCGGCACACGTGTTGATGATCCGCTCTTGACTAACCAGACGGGCCCCGAATAGCTCATCTGCGGCCAAGGTCGTTTGTGCTTCGATCAAGGGTGTATCGCCGGTATTTTCCAGCGTCGTATCGACCTGCAAGAGGTAGTTACCGTTCTGGAGGTTCGTGACGCTTTCGATCGCAACCGATGCTCGTACTTCTGGAGCTTCCTCGAGGACGAAGAGGTCCTCGGCGGTCCGCAGTTCCAGGGGGAGGCCACGCGGCGTCGTCGTCGTGGCCAACGCGCTAACCATCCAATTGTTCAGCCTCGAACCAGGGCGGACGATCATCGAGTAGCCAAGACGACACTCACCACCGGGGGGCAGTTGTACCCCGCTAGAAAGCAGCGCTCCCGAGTCGGCACGGGCTGGCACTGCGCCCACGCCACACTCTTCGGTACCGGTGATTGTTTGAAAGACAGCGTTGATCGGCTCAGCGGCCTCACCGCGACCATTGGTGAGATCGATCCGCGACGCGAGAGAACTGAGGTTCTGGTCGCCGGTGTTCTCGATGATGATTTCACCCTCGAACCGGTAGCTGCCGTCGCGAAGGTTCGTGGCCTCGGTGGCTTCGATCTGAATCTCCGCCGTTGAGCTCTGTGCAATCTCGGTTCGAACGGAGGTGACATCGTCAACGCTGCGAGCTCCCGAACGCGCCGTTGCGGTGATGGCGGTGCTGTATTGCACACCTTGCGAGGTCGGAATGATTCCTGGGAGAACCCGTGCTTCCAGCTCGACAACGCAGGTTCCGCCAGCTCGTAGACCATCGGCATCGAACAGGACTACGGTCGCACCAACACCGGTGAATCCTTCTGGAAAGAGCCCGGTACATCCGCTGCTTGCTCGACCGTTGATCTCGAGAACCTGGGTTCCTTCGCCGTACAGATCGATAAGTGAGTAGTTCACCACGAGCTCGCTAATTGCCGCCTCTCCGGTGTTCTCTACTTCGATTCGCTCCGACGTGGTGACGACACCATCAGGCCCCGACAATGGCTCGCCGAGCATCTCGTGGCTGAGCACGAGATCTGGAGACGGCGCAGCGAGGGTTGCAACAGCCTCGGGATCGAGGTCGACACCATCGGGGGACAGCCGACCAGCGACACCCACGGCAATGCCATCCACGCTGCCGCCGATCCTCACCGTTGGAGCAGGAGCCGCGACGCCCTCTGCCCAGGCCGGGTCGTTGAAGTTTGGAGTGAAGCCCACCTGCAAACGAATTGTCTGATCGTCGGGTCCATCGAGTGAAAGAGGGGTGTCGAGGAGCGCCACGTCTTCGACTCCGTCGAAGCCGATGTTGCGACGGCGTTCAAGTTCGGTGGAGAGGCGAAGAAGCCCGACTCGAGCTGAAGAGAACCCTGGGGAGTCGAGCACCACGTCAATTTGGAGATTCTCGATATTGACACTGCTCGCCTCGCTCTCTTGAATGCTGAGAGCGGCGGTTCTCGGATTGGCCAGACGATTAGAGAACGCGATTTCGTATTCGGCGACAAACTCTTGGCGATCCACGTCCCACGCGGGAGCGCTCACGGTTTGGCTCGCCAATTCGATTGCCGGGCAGCCAATCGCACCCACGATGTCGATCGGCGTGTCGCCCTCGTTGGTGAAGAGCACTTCGGTTGCTCCAACAAAGAGGTCGACCTGACCGGTTCCAGCCCGATCCGGACGCGCTACAGCGGTGAGACCGAGTGCGCTTTGTTCCTCTGCCCGCACGAGCGCACCCCGTACCGAGGAGGCGTCCACAGGTTGACGCGAGCTACCGATTGACGCATCCACGCGTATCGCTGCGCCTTGATCGATGTTCTCGAACAGAAACTGCGTAAAGAACAAGGTTTCTTCGAAGGTGAACTGCACGCGGCTGCCCCGGTCGTTCATCCGGATGACGGCGCCGCTATCGGCAACCACATCCTCGGTACCCCGCGAGGTCACGACACCATCATCAGCGCTCACTCCGTTGGGTCCGACGTCACCGATGGGGATCAAAACCGGAGCGTTACACCACGAGTGGGAAAAGCCATGCAGATCCGTTGCATCTGCGCCCTCGGTCGCGGCAGCAACGCCGATCGCGAGGGCGACCGCGCACAACATAATTGATATGTTTCGACGCATGCTTTGGAATTCCAGTTTCCGCCTGGTTATCAACGCCCGACAGGCATTGACGTGGCTTCTAAAACTACTCAGTCATAGGACTCAGCCGGGGGATGCTCTGTCGCGACCCCGCCATCTTAAATTTTGGATCGGCGGAAGATATCGCGGGCCTTGGGGGTTAGCTCGCGCGTGATCGATACGGTGAATTTCGCCTCATATCTGCTCGCGTTTGGAGCAGGAGTGATTTCCTTCCTCTCTCCTTGCGTCTTGCCGGTAGTTCCCGGCTACCTCTCGGTGATCACGGGGCTCGATGTCACCGCAAGCTCCGGCGAGAGCGAAGGTTGGCGAGAGCGACACTGGCCCATTGCCCGAGACACGGGTCTTTTCATCATCGGATTCTCCTCCGTTTTCATTGGTCTTGGCCTGTCGGCGAGTGCTGTTGGTGACCTGCTGTTCGACAATCAGCTCCTCTTGAGCCGCCTTTCGGGCTTCTTCGTCTTTGCGATGGGGCTCTTTCTCCTCGGCTCTATCACCACAAAGAACCCCCGCTTTTATCAAGAAGCCCGCTTTCAGCCGGACCTCGGCCGGTTCGGTCGAGCCGCTCCCCCAATAGCGGGCGCAGCGTTCGGCTTTGGCTGGACGCCATGCATCGGTCCCGTACTCGGATCGATCCTCCTCATTGCTTCCCAAGCCGAGAGCACCTTGGCTGGCGGATCATTGCTCGCTGCCTACTCGGCTGGTCTCGGGGTGCCGTTCCTGGCCACAGGCCTGATCTTTGGCCGCTTGGCCGGAGCCTTCGCATTCATCAAACGGCACCTTGATCGCATCGTTTTAGTTTCGTCTGTCTCACTTGTGATCTTCGGTGTCTTGTTGATGACCAACCAATTGATCCGAGTTACGACAGAATTACAGAACGCCCTTCGTGCCGTTGGGCTCGAAGTACTCGTAAACCTTGGATAGGAATCAGCACCATGGCCAATAAGAAGAAAAAGAAGAAGAACCCACCGTCTCAGGTGAACAAGGCAGCAGCGCAGGCAAAGGCGAAGGCCAAGGCAGACGTCCAGGACGCGCCCGCCGCCGAGAAGATCGCTGCGCCAGCAAAGAAGAACGTTGCCGCCCGCAAGTCCGCACCAGCTCCGAAGAAGAAGGGTCTGGGCGCGACCGCGCAGTGGGCGCTTATTGGATTGGCCGGTGCTGCCATCCTCTTCGTGTTCGTTCTGCTCCCAGCGATCACCGGCGCCGCCGACGACGGCGGTCCCGGCGACGTGACGGCCCAAGGCTTCGACTTGCCGGTCCTCGACGACCAAGACAACCTGGACAACCGAGTCCGCATCTCCGACTTCGAGGGAACCCCAACCGTGGTCAACTTCTTCGCCTCATGGTGCACGGCATGTGAAGACGAACTCCCGGCCTTTCGTGACACAGCGCTCGCGCTCGAAGGCGAGGTCGACTTCATCTTCGTGAACTCCAACGAGACCGGCGACTGGGAGCCCATGGCAGAACGCACGGGCATCCGCGAAGGCTTCACGATTGCCCAAGACATCCAGGGCCTCAGCCGAAACGGGCTCTACAGAAGTCTCGGCGGCACAAATGCGATGCCGATCACCGCATTTTATGATGCAAGTGGGAACCTCATCGACACGGCGTTCTTCCCGTTCAATGAGGCGCAACTTAATGCGCAGCTCGATTCTCTCGGCCTCACTAGCTAGGACACACGACCGAGCTAGGTAGCGGGTTGCACCCGGCGGAATCTTGAAAGGGCCATATGGAAGCACACATACTCCCAATCGACATCACGCTGGCGGACTACTCCACCGTCCGCGGATTCACCGAAGAGCTCGCCGCCCCGCTCTCCCCTGAGGATCAACAGATCCAGTCGATGCCCGACGTCAGCCCAACGAAGTGGCATCGCGCCCACATCACATGGTTCTTCGAAACGTTCCTGCTCATGGAGCACCTCGACGGTTATGTACCTTTCGACCCGGAGTTCCAGTTCCTCTACAACTCCTACTACGAAGGCGTCGGGGCCCGACACGCTCGTCACGAGCGAGGGCTGATCTCACGGCCTACGGCCGAGCGGGTCAGCGCGTACCGCCGACATGTCGACGACGCGATGCTGCGGTTGATCGACACGGTCGCCACCGATGACCCATCGGTGCGCGAGCTGGTCATCCTCGGTCTGCATCATGAGCAGCAACATCAAGAATTGCTGCTCATGGACATCAAGCATGTTCTGTCGAAGAACCCGACGAGGCCTGCCTATCACTCCGTGGATGACGACGATTCGACGGCTCCGGCAGCACCCGGGTGGATTGGCTTCGATGGCGGGATTGTCGAAATTGGCCATGAGGTCGAGAACGGCACCTTCCACTTTGATTGCGAAGCGCCGCGCCATCGTCAATTCCTCGAGCCCTTCGAGCTAGCCGATCGCCCCGTAACCAACGGCGATTGGCTCGAGTTCATGGCATCTGGCGGCTACCACGAACATCAGAATTGGCTCTCGGCTGGTTGGGCGACGGTCCAAACCGAAGGCTGGGAAGCACCGATGTACTGGGAAGCGACCGAAAGCGGCTGGCAGATCCATACGCTCCATGGTTTTCACCCGGTCAATCCAGCCGAGCCGGTCTGCCACCTCAGCTACTTCGAAGCAGACGCATACGCCCGATGGGCCGGTGCCCGTTTGCCCACCGAATTCGAGTGGGAACACGCTGCCGCAACCGCACCAATCGTCGGCAATCTCGCCCCGAACGGCCGCTTCCACCCAGGTGCGGTCTCCCCCGCAGACGGGTCCCTGCGCCAGCTCTTTGGCGACGTATGGGAGTGGACGTCAAGTTCGTATGGGCCCTACCCCGGTTTCACCCCCGCTGAGGGCGCCGTAGGCGAATACAACGGTAAGTTCATGGTCAACCAATACGTGCTGCGCGGCGGATGTTGCGCAACACCGGGTGGCCATGTCCGCGCCTCATACCGCAACTTTTTCCCCGCTCACTCACGCTGGATGTTCTCGGGGCTGCGCCTGGCGCGCACAGTTGCCGAATAATCGAATCGGAGCCACCCCCCACATGAACGATCAACTCGTCGTCGACGACCACCTCGACGCTGGATATTTCGAGCGCAACCTCCGCAAGGATGTGATCGCCGGTCTCGGTGTTGCACCAGGCGAACGAAAGACGCTCCCCCCGAAGTGGTTCTACGACGACCACGGCAGTGAACTCTTCGAAGAGATCACCCGTCTCGAGGAGTACTACCCCACCGAGGCTGAACGAACCATCCTGCGAGACAACGCTGATGAAATCGCGGTTGTATCGAAGGCCGACACCTTGGTCGAGCTTGGATCGGGTGCTGCTGACAAGACTCGCGTGCTGCTCGACGCAATGGCCGCCACCGGCCAACTCAAGCGCTTCATACCCTTTGATGTCAGCGACGGTATTCTCCGCTCCAGCTCAGAAGATCTCATCGACCGATACCCGTCGATGAGCATCCATGGCGTCGTTGGAGACTTCGAACATCACCTTGGGGACATCCCTGGCGGCGGAACCCGGATGATCGCCCTCCTTGGCGGAACGGTCGGGAACTTCGAGCCGGAGCAGCGCACAAAGTTGCTTCACGATGTCGTCTCAACCATGGTCCCTGGCGATGGATTTCTTCTGGGCACCGACCTGGTCAAGGACCACGATCGACTCGTGCTCGCCTACGACGATCCTCATGGCGTGACCGCAGCGTTCAACAAGAACGTGCTGACGGTATTGAATCGTCGACTCGGCGCTGACTTCGACCTCGATTCTTTCGACCACGTTGCAACCTTCGACACCGAGAACGAATGGATGGATCTCGGGCTGCGGTCTCTCACAGATCAATCCATCACGATCGAAGAGCTCGACCTGACCGTGGACTTTTCTGAAGGTGAAATTCTGCGAACCGAGATCTCGGCCAAGTTCCGGGAAGAAAAGGTTCGCAAGGAGCTCGCGACCGTGGATCTCGACATGGTGTCGTGGTGGACCGACCCCCGCGGCGACTACGCGGTGTCCCTCGCGCTGCTGCGCTGATGTTCCCTCAGTAATGCGCTGAGGTTCCCTCAGTTGTCGATCTGGTAGCGATACACGTTTGTTTCGCGGGCGACGAAACCAATACGGCTGTAGAGACGATTCGCTGCTTCACGACTCGGACGACTCGTCAGGTCGACAGTCTTCGCTCCCGCCTCTTTCGCGATTTCTAGGGCACGCTCGTTGAGAAGCTGTCCAACACCATGCCCACGGGCCTCTTCGTCTACGACGACGTCCTCGATCCATGCACGTCGGCCGGTTGGGATGTCGAACATGGCCAAGGTCATCGAACCGAGGATGTCGCCATCGCTATTACGTGCGATCAACAAGGTCGATGCCTCGCTGTTCACGATCTGAGAGAGCGTGTCGTGGTCTGGCGGCGCGCTCGAGCGCGATAGCTGCGGGATCAACTTTTTGAATGCAGCAACGAGTTCATCATCGACGATGTCGACTATTTCGATGGAGATCATGGTTTTCCTTCGGCAGCTTCCGGCCAGATCGTAGACGGGTTTCACCCGGCGAACCGGAGCCTGCAGGACCAGAGCGCGACCGGTCAAGTTCGCTCGCACCAAGCACGATCATCGCCGCAACCTCTTTGTGAACAACAACTTCTCATCTAGTTACCCGCGTGGCAACAAGCGACCCGACCGCTACCGTTTTCCCCGTGACTGAATCGATTGGCGGAGCGGAGTTCGTACGTTTCACAGAACTTCCAAGTCTTCGCTCACCAGTACTCATCGTTGCCTTCGAAGGTTGGAACGACGCGGGCGACGCGGCCTCGACCACAGCACATCACCTGATCGACCGGTGGAACGCCGACCTCTTCGCCGAGATCGACCCCGAAGAGTTCTTCGACTTCACGGCGATGCGTCCAACGGTGGAGATCATCGATGGGTTCGAACGTGACCTTCACTGGCCCGACACCAGCTTCTACGCTGCACGTCTCGCTGACGCCCCCTTCGACGCCATTGTGATGCTCGGAGTCGAACCTCAGATGCGTTGGCGAACCTTCTGCGCTCAGATCCTCGAAACCGCACGTGCACTCGGAGCCGAGATGATCGTGACCTTGGGGGCGCTACTTTCCGACGTACCCCACACCCGGCCGGTACAGATTCTTGGAACCGCCGAGGACGAGGCCACGGCGCACAAGCTTGGCTTACAACCATCGAACTACGAGGGTCCGACCGGAATCGTCGGCGTCCTTCATGCCGAAGCCCGTAGCGCGGGCTTCACCGTGGCATCTTTGTGGGCCGCGGTGCCTGCATATGTTCCTGGAGCGACCTCGCCAAAGGCGTCCCTCGCGCTCGTCGAGCGGCTCAAGACCATGCTCGACGTCGCGGTGTACACCACCGATCTCGAAATCGCCACGGTCGCGTACGAGCGTCAGGTGAGCGAACTCGTCAGCGAGGACCAAGAGACCCTCGAGTTCGTCACCGAACTCGAGCGAAGCCACGACGAAGAGGCCGAACTACTCGACTCCGACGACCTACTCGATGAGGTCGAACAGTTCCTGCGGGACCTTCAACGACCTGGCCAAGACGACTAGGTCGAGACTCCAATTACACCGTTCGAGAAGTTGATGTAGGACTGCAGGGTGCGTTCCCACGAGCCTTCGTTGAGGATCTCATGGGCAAGTCCGGGCAATACCTGCCTGGTCGCAACAGGCAGCGCGCCGATCGGCTCACTACACGCCGGTGGAACGATGCGATCATCGCCGCCGTGAATCACCATTGTTGGGATCGACAAGTCGGTCGTGTGCGTCTTTGCGTAATCCATGGCCTTGAACAGTTCCCAGCCAAGACCAGCGGTGGTGCCCTCAACCCGCAGCGGATCAGCCTGATATCGCACGCCAACGTCGGGGTCGGTCGACAAGAGCGAGCCGTCGAACTCCGATTTGATGAAGGTCTTGGGCGCAACGCGTCCAAGGAGTGGCGCCGCGACACGTTGCCAGCGACGAGTCGAAGCGCCCAAAGCGGGACCAGATAGCAGCAAGGCGTCAGGGGCAGGGCGGCCGCTGATGCAATAGCTGAACGCGATAAGACCACCCATCGAATGTCCCAGCAACACGACGGGGAGGCCGTCTTGTCGTAGTTGTTCGAGGTTGTCCTCAACATCGTCGAGAAACACGTCAAAGGACTCCACAAAGCCCCGTAGCCCACCACTTCGACCGTGCCCGTAGTGATCAAAGGCGCGGGTTGCGTAACCAGCGTCGGCCAACTTCGCGCCGACGTGTTCATAGCGGCCGGAGTGTTCCGCGATCCCATGCAAGACGAGTGCAGATGCTCGCGGCTCTCGAGATTTCCACGTGCGCCGAAGTTGGGCCACGCCGCGACGGCTAGTGACCTCTTCAACGTCGGAAGCGCCATCAAAGGCGGCGCTTGGGTCAGGCATGGTCTTGCTCCCAGGGAGGAGTACGTACGCCGTCGAAGTGTACGGGAACTTCGTCGCCTCGAATCGCAGCGAACGCTCGGTCGACCCAACGATCGCCGCCAATGAGTGGTTCGGGGAGATTGTCGGGACCAAAGAATCCGACGTCACTGCACTCGAGCGGATGCGGGGTCAGCTCGCCACCGATGGCCCGAAGGTGAAACACGGTGCTGTAGAGCGGGATACGGGTGAACCCCAACCGCATCCCGTCGTTGACGGCAAGCAGTCGAACAACCTCAGACTTGATGCCCGTCTCTTCCCACACTTCTTTGACCGCTACCTCGGCGGGTGAGTACCCAACGTCAGCCCAACCAGTGGGGTACAACCACATGCCTGAATCGGCTCGCTGTACGAGCAGGACTTCGCCGTCATCGTTGCCCACCACAGCGCCCACGGTGTTCTTCGGCGTCACATAGCCAGGGACACCGTGCCCGATGGTCTTCGTCCACTCGGCCACGCGTTGATCCACGTCAATGTCTTGAGATGCGCCAGCGGCGATCTCGGCAGCCACGATCAAGATCTCTTCGTAGCGCTCCTTCTCGTAGAGCGACTCGGTAAAGGCCATTCCTGTTCGGGCAGACGCCGACAACATCTCGGACCAGCGAAGGAGATCCTTCTCGGTGATGGGCGAACCTGATGTCATGACAACCCGAGGTTACTTCCTGGCGATTGCATGAAGGACGGCGCGCTCGATCTCGCTCTGGTGATTGGGGTCAGTGATTTTCTCTCCAGCGGCGCTCACGTAGAACGCGTCGATGACCCGGTCTCCAATCGTTTGGATTCGGGCGGTCGTAATACCGATCTGCATTTCGGACAGGGCTCGCGAGATGCGATAGAGCAAGCCAACCTGATCGGGACACGTCACCTCGACAACGGTCGCCACCTCCGAGGTCTCGTTATCGAAGCTGACCGCCGACTCGATTGGTGACGCCGATGACCGCTTGAAAGTACGTGCGTAGGTCCGGCGACGGTCGGCGACCCGTGAGTCGAGGGCCAAGCGCCCCGATACCCCTTCGAGCATTTGAGATTGCAGCCTGCGATGATCAAACTCGCCGTGCTGGACCGTGAACTGCGAGAGCGCTCGACCGTTCTCGGTATGCGCCTCGGCCGCCGTGATATCGAGACCGTTGAGGGTAAGTACACCAGCGACCCGACTGAACGCACCCGCCGCATCTGACTGCACGACAGTCACCACCACATCGTCGATATCGACGACGAACCCGTCGCCGTCCATCAAGGCCAGCTCACGGGGCCCGGGGAAGCCCTCGCCCACGACATCTTCGGGGGCTCCGCCTTCGAGTACGAACCGCACCCGATCCACCAGGGTGCGCACCAGCGAGGCCTTCGACTTGTTCCATGCGGCTGGTCCCGTTGCGATCGAGTCTGCCTCGGTCAGTTGACCAAGCAGCTCAAGCAGCCGCACCGATCCAATGAGCTCAGCGACCGAGGCGATCGTGCCGTCGTCGTCGAGGTCTCGTCGCGTCGCAGCATCGGGGAGCAGCAGATGGTGTCGACACATATCGACGAGCAACTCGGTGTCCCCATCGTCGAAGCCCATATGGGCTCCAATGTCGGCGATGAGCTCGACCCCAACGTCGGTGTGATCGCCCGGATAGCCCTTTCCAATGTCGTGGAGAAGCGCACCGACGACCAACAAGTCTGGCCGTTCGACGTTAGGAGCGAGCGCCGAGGCCTCTGCGGCGGCTTCGAGCAGGTGGCGGTCGACGGTGAAGCGATGGTAGGCATTGCGCTGCGGACGGCTTCTACAGGGCTCCCACTGTGGGATCAGGGCGGTAATCAGCCCAACCTGGTCGAGAGCCTCGATCACCGGGATGACTGACCGGCCAAGCAGCAAGAGATCGGAGAATGAATCGCGCATCTCGCTTGTCCAGGGCGAGGGAAGCGCCTCCGTCAGCGGGCGCAAACGGTCGAGCGTTTCACTCTCGATAAAGCACCGCCGTGTGGCCGCTGCGTGGGCGACCTGCAAGATGAGCATTGGATCATCGATAGGCGCATCGCTTAGCGAGAGGAGTGCTCCGTCGATCACGATGTGGTCACCGAGATATTCAATATCGGTGGCTCGACGTCGTGGCTCGATCGATCGCTCGATGGAAAACCACGTGGCGTCGGTAATCCATGCGATGGTCCGTGCTGCCCCCGCAACGTCGGACATCAAGGCGTCGGCATCGTCATATCCGAGTGCATCAGCTACCTCATCCTGGTAGTCGAGCACGAGCCGATCGCCAGATCGCCCGGTCACTCGATGCAGCTCAATTCGAGCACGTAGCAGAATCTCTTTGGCCTCGTCGAGGTCGACGTCGTCGGAGTCCACGAGCACACCGGTGGCCTGGACCCAGCGAACCGATTGCACATCGCGCAACCCGCCCCTGCCGTTCTTCAAATCGGGTCCGAGTTCGAATGCCACCTCACCGTGCTGGTCGTGACGATCGCTGCGGCGTTCTGCGAGGTTCAGTGCGTTGTCGACCCCACCGGAACTCCATTGAGCAGCAGCCGAGACCGCCAGCTCAAGCGAGGCCGCCTCATCGCCCGCGAGGTGTCGCACATCGAGAAGCGCCGTCGCGGTGTCGAGGTCGGTTCGTGCGATCTTTAGGAACCCTTCGATCGTGTCGACCCGGTGGCCGAGCTTGAGTCGAGCGTCCCAGATCGGGTACCACAACTTCTCGGCGACCTCTGCAACATCGACGTCGGGTGGATGGATCAACACGATGTCGATGTCGCTTTCGGGCGCCATCTCCGAACGTCCGTATCCGCCAACAGCACCGAGGGCTACCCCATCGGGGAAGCTCACCGTGTCTGCGATCCCGCGAAGCCACTCGTCGATCAGGTCGGTGTAGGCCGCGGTAAATGCGGACCCATGAAGATCGGTTCTTTCGAGCAGTCCTGTGCGATCGAACGTCATCGTTCCACGCTACTTGCGCCGCGCCTGATGCAGGTATGCCTTGGCGGCACCCCAGCTGATTCCGGCGGTGTGTACCTGCTCACCTAGATCGGCGAACGCGATGGGGCCGAGCGCGTACAGATCATCGGGACGGACTCGCACGTCGAAGGGGTCTCGCACCGGGGGCACGGCACCCAACTCTTCGAGCCGAGGCCCGAGTTCCTCTACCCCACTGCGGATCCGTTCGAGCGGCCCGCTAAGCGGGGTATCGACATCGGCATGTACGAGCTCATCAAGCCGTGCGTCAACGCTGAGGGCAACCTGGTCGATCTGCGTTTCTACGAGCTCTGGGTCGATACCGAAACGAACTTTCACCTGTTCGATGAGCCATGGCTTGAGTGCTTCGGCAACCGCGCTGCGAAGTTGTTCGCCGTAGGCAACGTAGGCATGCTCGTCATCGTTGGAAGCCTTGGAGAATTTATTTTCCATAGGATTCGTCGAGTTGGTCATCGTGGCTCCAAGCTACAGCCATGAGACCGACGCGAATCGAGCCCGGAGCGGGCCAGGAATCCGTGTGGGACTACCCGCGCCCCCCACGGGTGGAACCTACCGCTGACCTCATCGTCGTCGAACACGCCGGCCATCAGATCGCTCACACCACCAACGCCCAACGCGTCTTGGAGACATCACAACCGCCAGCGTTCTACATTCCGCGAACCGACGTAGATATGGATCTACTGACGGCGAGTCCACGACGGACCCCGTGCGAATGGAAAGGTGAGGCCAACTACTTCGACCTGAACATCGACGGCTCACGAGTTCGTGAGGTTGCGTGGAGCTACGAATCACCCATGACGCCTTTTCTTTCGATCGCCGGACACCTCGCCTTCTACGCCCAGAAGGTTTCATGCAGCGTGGCCGGTGAGGCCGTCGACCCAAACGAAGGCAGTTTCTACGGAGGCTGGATCACGTCCAAGGTGGTGGGGCCCTTCAAGGGCGGCACCGGCTCGGCGTGGTGGTGAGAAGCCCCCGAAGAATGCAAGAGCCTCGCCCGCAGTCGGACGAGGCTCAAGTTCCCGGTACATTTATGAGGCAATTTCGGGCCGCTAGCTCATCGGGTAGAGCAGGGGACTTTTAATCCCAAGGTGCCGGGTTCGAGCCCCGGGCGGCCTACAGCAACACGTCGACACTGCCGGTCGACAACCGCGGAAGTCGACGTGGTCGTACGCCTCCGGCTCCCTCCCCAA
>CAYTUB010000012.1:42546-47220 GCA_964441145.1 uncultured Acidimicrobiales bacterium | reverse complement strand
TTCTATGACCTCGGCCCCGAATATGGCCCGGAGGGCGGCCCAGAGAACCCCGAAGCCGATGCTCGCTACGTCGAGATCTGGAACCTCGTCTTCATGCAGTTTGATCAGCAACCCGACGGCGAGCAGGTTCCGCTGCCAAAGCCATCCATCGACACGGGTGCCGGGCTCGAGCGCATCCTGACCGTGCTGCAGGGCGTCGGTTCGGTTTGGGAGACTGACGAGTTCACCAAGTTGCTCGCTAAGGCGAGCGAGCTGTCCGGTGTTGCCGATGGCGCAGACTCAAAGACCGATGTGTCGCTTCGCATCCTTGCCGACCATGCGCGTTCAACGACGTTCATGATTAACGACGGGGTCTTCCCATCGAACGAGGATCGCGGCTACGTGCTGCGTCGAATCATGCGTCGAGCGATCCGCCACGCCTATCTGCTCGGCATCACCGAGCCGGCGATGGCGTCGTTGGTGTCGACGGTCGTGGAGATCATGGGCGATGACTACCCCGGGATCCGAGAGAACGAAGCGTCGATCAAAGAGATGGTCGAACGTGAAGAGGTCAAGTTCCGCCAGACGATCGAGACCGGCCTGAACATTCTCGACACGGAGATGGACAAAGTCGGCGACGGCAACGCCTTGCCTGGCGCCGTGGCCTTCAAACTCCACGACACGCACGGCTTCCCACTCGAACTCACCCAAGAGATCGTGGAGGAGCGCGGTGGAACCGTCGACGTCGAAGGCTTCGAGGCAGCGATGGCCGAGCAGCGAGAGCGCGCTCGTGCCGATCAGCAATCGAAGGCCGTTACCGCCGATGTCTCGGAGTTCGTGGCGATCATCGACGAGCACGGCTCGACGAACTTCGTCGGCCGAGATGAACTGGTCGACATTTCAGCAACCGTGCTGTGGGTCGGTGCGGAGGGTGTTGTATTGGACACGACGCCGTTCTACGCAGAGAGCGGTGGCCAAATCGGCGACATCGGAACCATCACCGGCCCGAACGGCGTGTTGACGGTTACCGATTGCACCTACGCCGTTCCAACGCTGCACCTGCACCACAGCGCCGGTGCAGACGAGATCTTGTCCGTCGGCGATTCGGTCGTCGCATCGATCGATACGGATCGCCGTGCAGCGATTCGCCGAAACCACACGGGCACGCATCTGCTGCATTCGGCATTGCGGTCGGTGCTGGGCGACCACGTTCAGCAGCAAGGTTCAATGGTCGGCCCCGAACGGCTCCGATTCGACTTCAGCCACTTCGAGCAGGTCACCGCCGAGCAGATCCAAGAGATTGAAGACCTCGTGAACGCCGATGTCCTCGCCAACCCCACGACGAACCACGAAGAGATGGCGATGGAGGATGCCCAGGCCAAAGGCGCCATAGCGTTCTTCGGCGACAAGTACGGCGACGTAGTCCGCGTACTCGAGGCAGGACCAAACTCCATCGAGCTGTGCGGTGGCACGCACGTGCACGCGCTGGGCGATATCGGCCTGTTGAAGATCGTCTCGGAGAGCTCCATTGGTTCGAATGTCCGACGTGTCGAAGCCGTAACGGGTTCGAGCACGGTGGACTTGCTCCGCAACGAACAAGCCACCACCGCGTCGATCGCAGGCGCCCTCGGGGTGCCCGTCGACGACGTCGTCAATGGCGTGGATCGTCGCATGCAGGAGTTGGCAGAGCTCAAGAAGGAACTGGCTGCGGCAAAACGGCAGTCCGCGGTCGGGCGTGCCGACGAGCTGGCTGCGTCGGCGGTCGACGGAGTCGTCGTGGCGCGTATCGATGACCTTGACCGTGATTCGCTACGAGACCTCGCCGTTGCGATCCGCGATAAGGGCGTCGGTGCGGTGGCGCTGGGGGCGGCCCTCGAGTCGGGAGGCGTAGCGCTCGCCGGTGCGGTAACCGAAGACTCTCCGCTTCATGCCGGTGAATGGCTTGGCCCTGCCGCAAAGATTGTGGGCGGCGGAGGAAAGATGGCTCCTGACCTCGTCGTCATGGGTGGGAAAGACGCGTCGCAACTCGATGCGGCACTCGATCACATCCGTGAGGCTGCAACATCAGCGTGAACGAGTCGCTGGGAAGGGCCTTGGGCCTCGATCTTGGCGATGAGCGCATTGGTGTCGCTATTAGTGACGATGCACGAACAGTGGCGACGCCACTCGAAGTGATCGCGGCGAAGGATCGTCAGCAGGCAGATGCGCGGATTGTGGCTTTGGTCGACGAATGGGAGATTGCCATCGTGGTCGTCGGGCTTCCGTACCAGCTCGATGGTCAGGAAGGTGCAGCCGCAAAAAAGGTGCGGGCCATTATGAAACGACTGGGTGCCACCCTGCACGTGCCTTTGGTGACCTACGATGAACGCCTGACAACAGTCGAGGCCCATCGGGTTCTCGATGAGCAACAAATCCCTGGCCGTGATCGTCGCGAGATGGTGGACATGGTGGCCGCGCAGGTGATTCTTCAAGGATGGATTGATAAGACACGTCATGGCTGATCAGACACCTCCCAACAACGACGAGTCCTCGAACGTCGACAAGCTTTTGAGCCGATTCGGGCCCGTGCAGGCCGAGCCCAACCGTAAGGCTCCGGGTCCGCGCTCTCGCTCTGCCGAGGGATCTCGACCTCGACCTGGTCCCGCCAAGCGACCACCGTCGGCCAACCGCCCCGCTCCGTCCAAGCCAGAGCCTGCCCGTGTTCCCGCTGGAGTCTCGGCACAGCCAGCCCCGTTGTTTGAAGCTGCGCCCGACGAGGTCTTTGGCGACACTCCTGTGGTTGCCGAGGCAGCCGAACCGGTCTTCCTTATCGACGACCCGATCACGGTGGAAGCCAGTGCGATCGAGCCTCCAGTTGAGGTCATCGACCGACGTGACTGGGTTCGGATACCCAGACGTACCGGCCCAACCGTTCGATTCCTGATCGTCGGTTTTGTGGCGCTCGTTGCCATTTTCACGGTGACCTCCCGAGTCAGCGCCTGGTGGGGCGACCAGTTCGACCCGCCCGGTGAGCCCGGTGCCTCCGTCGAGTTTGAGATCGCCGCAGGTGCCACGGCTAACGACGTCACCCAAGAGCTCTTCGCCGCGGACATCATTGCGAACCCGACGCTGTTTCGTTACTGGTTGCAAGACAACTCCGACGCCGATTTCCAAGCAGGCGAATACACCTGCCTCCAGGAAAATATGTCCTTTGAAGAGGTATTTGTTTGCCTCGATGGCCAAGGACCTGTTCCGCCGAGTTTCTTCGCGGTGACCGTTCCTGAAGGACTTCGTCTTACAGAGATCATCGATGTCTTGAACCGAGAGAACCCCGAGTGGGACGAGGCGAGCCTGCGTCAGGACCTTCTTGCTGACCTCGTGTCGGTCGATCTTGATGGCGTTCCGGAGACTCCGATCCCCGGCAGCCCCGACCCGACCAATTCCGGGCTCGAGGGCTTGTTGTTCCCGGCGACCTATCAGATCGATGAGCGCGACAATGACAACACTCGTGACATCCTTCGTCGCATGGCCGACACGATGGAAGCGCGATACACCGGACTCGTGGCAGACGTTGGCAAGGCGCCGGTCATCGCCGAACTCGGCCTGACCGACTACCAGATCATCACCCTTGCCTCGCTTATCGAAGAGGAATACCAAGTCGAGGAAGACCTCGGCCGTATTTCCCGTGTGATCTACAACCGACTCCTGCAAGGCGAGAGCCTAGGAATCGATGCGACCTCGTGCTACGCCGCGCAAAAGCCGTGCGCCGATCTCAACGCCGATGACCTAAACAGTGACTCGCCGTGGAATACCCGTAACACGTCGAACCTTGGATTGCCGCCGACGCCGATCGCGTCGCCTGGAGAGGCATCGCTTCGGGCCGCACTGCAACCCGATGATGGCGACTGGCTCTTCTACGTGCTGACCAGCGAGGACGGCAGCCACTCCT
Organism: uncultured Acidimicrobiales bacterium; assembly: GCA_964441145.1. Lineage (GTDB taxonomy): Bacteria > Actinomycetota > Acidimicrobiia > Acidimicrobiales > SHLQ01 > SHLQ01. Next base: position 43,313 of record CAYTUB010000012.1, on the reverse strand, counting down.
TTGCCGTAACCGCCGGCGAACACGCAGCAAACGTACAGATTTGTCGCGAACGCGGCCTCGGCTGCTAGCCGCAAGCACATGCTGGCAGGGGTCATTGGCTGGCCGGTCGAACACTCTCGATCGCCACAAATTCATCAAGCTGCCGCCCGTGCTACGGACGTAGAACTGGACTACACCCGGTTTCCTGTTCGGCCCGGCGATGGTGCGCGGGCAGCACGAGCGATGGTTCCCCTCGGCCTTCGTGGGCTGTCGGTCACGATGCCCCACAAGGAAGAGGTCATGGCGGCGTGTGACGAATTGTCTGATTCAGCCAAGCGCCTTCAGGCCGTAAACCATCTCACCAACGACGATGGTGTCATCGTGGGCAACAATACCGACGGAGATGGTTTCGTCAGCGGTTTCGAGTTCGTGACGGGGTCGGCAATGAGCGGTCGCACGGTTGCGGTCATGGGCTCTGGGGGAGCAGCACGAGCGATCATCGATGGCTGCAGCACTGCGGGCGCAGCTTCGATAGCCGTTATTGCCCGCTCAGATGAACGTGCAGCGATTGCTGCTGCTCTCTCGCCGGTCGCGGCTCCAGCGGGCCATGATGTCCTGGGCGAGGTGGACATTGTTGTCAACGCCACGCCGGTCGGTATGGCCCACACCGAAGCCGAAGGGAAGTTGGCTTTGGATGTCGAAGCCTTGGGTCCAACCGCGGTGGTCGTCGACATTGTGTACTCGCCCCTTGAAACGCCGTTGTTGGTAGAGGCCCGGTCCCGTGGGCT
>CAYTUB010000012.1:0-42446 GCA_964441145.1 uncultured Acidimicrobiales bacterium | reverse complement strand
CTGAGCCTGCTCCTGTTGCTGAGGCTGCTCCGGCTCCGATTCCTGAGCCTGCTCCAGCTCCCATGCCTGAGCCCGCTCCAGTAGTCCCAGCCGCACCAGTAGCGGAGACACCAGCCCTGGTCTTCCCGGACGCACCTGCTGCCCCCGAAGTAGTCGAAGCTCCGGCGCCCGTCGCCGAGGCCCCAGCGTTTGCCGAGGAACCAGCGGTAACGTCGGGCTCCTTCGTCGAGTCGCTTGCTGTTGAAGAGTCAGCGCCTGCCGCACCCGCCGCAGGTGAGGACGACGGTTGGGTATCGAACCATCGCACGAACTTCACGCCGTCAGCGGCTCCTCAAGCTCCTGTAACCGCCGTGGCCGCGGCTCCAACGCCTGAAGCGTTTGCCGCTCCGGCAGAACCTGTCGCCCCAATGGCGAGCGAAGCGCTCGCCGGCGAGGTCATCAACGACCTCGATTCGATGGGCGCCGATCTCGATGCTGCGGCAACGCTGCCACCGAGTGACGATGCAAACTGGCAGCTCGACGACACCTTCGCCTCAGCCGCCCCAGCTTCCCCAGTGGCTCCTGCGCCACCTGCAGTCGACAGTAGCAATGAAGATCCTTTTGGCGCCCTCAGCGGCCTCATCGGCGACGATGACGACACCGATCGCGGCAGTGTCATGAATTTCTTGCGTCGCGACTGACGTGCTCCCAATCCTGATTGGCGGCATTGGGCTGATCGCTGGCCTTGCGCTGGCTTTGCTTGCCGAACGGGTACCAGACAACTCCGGTGGAGGTCGTTCGCCTCTCCAGTGTCGTAAGTGTGAGGGAACCCTCAGCGCAACCTCGCTCGTCCCGGTGCAAACGTCTTCTACGGCTTGCCCCCATTGCGGCGCGTCAGCCCCGGCGTCTCGACTCCCGACCGTCGTTACTACGGCGGTGGTATTCGGTGTATCCGCTGGAGTGGTTGGATTTCGTTGGCAGCTGATTCCGGTGTTGCTCTTCGCATCGAGCCTTATTGCGCTTTCGGTAGTGGACATGGTTCGCTACCGGTTGCCAGATCGGCTTACCTTCCCGGCGCTGGCAATATCCATCGTGGTCATCGCCATCTTGTCGGCATCGGGCGGAGCAGGCGATCACATCCTGCGAGCTGTTCTCACCGCCTTGGGATATGGCCTGATCATGCTGGTCTTTAACATCATCTCGCCCGCGGGCTTGGCCTTTGGCGACGTGAAGCTGTCGTTGCTACTTGGATTGTTTCTCGGTTGGGTCGCAGATAGCGGTGTTGATGCGGCACGACTCGTAATTTGGGCGATCATCTTCGGCAACATTCTCGGAATCCTCTCGGGCATTCTCGTTGGCGTTGGGCGTCGAAAGTTTGGAAACGGCTTTCTACCCGACCCCGACTTTCCGCCACCAGAGGATGGCAGCGTCGTGCCGTTGCTAAAGACGGCGTTCCCCTTTGGCCCGGCGCTCGCGATTTCCGCCTTTGGCCTTGTGCTCTTTAGTGAACAGGTGGCTTCCGGAGGCATCCTTGCCTGACCGGTGTGGCCCTACACTCGTCATATGTCCGAATTTCGTACCGTCACCGTCGATCTGGGGGAGCGAAGCTATCCCGTCGAAATTGGTGCAGGTATTGCGCACCGTGTCCGCGAGCACCTGCCACCGCTAGCTCGTCGAGCCGCCATTGTCACTCAGGCCAACATCGGAATCGAGATCGATACCGGCCTCGATCAGCGGGTCTTCACCATTGGCGAAGGCGAAGCACACAAGTCGCTGGAGACAGTGGGAGAACTTTGTCGTGCGTGGGCGCAATGGGGACTGAACCGAAACGATGTGGTGATTGGGCTGGGTGGCGGAATCGTCACCGACGTTGCCGGCTTTGCAGCGGCGTCCTATCACCGCGGCGTTCCCGTTATCCATGTGTCGACCACCCTCCTCGGGCAAATCGATGCGGCAATCGGTGGAAAGACCGGCGTGAACATACCCGAGGGGAAGAACCTCGTCGGTGCGTTTTGGCAACCATCAGCGGTCATCTGTGATGTCGCGATGCTCGACACGCTTCCCCAACGGCACTATCGGGCCGGTCTCGGCGAGATGGCCAAATACCATTTTCTTGACGATGGCTCCATGAACGCCCTCGCCGAAGGGGAAATGGTCGACGGAAGGTTGCGTCCCGAGGACCTGATCGACCGCGTCGAAGCGTCGGTAGCGATTAAGGCGGCAGCGGTTTCCGGTGACGAGCGAGAAGGAGGCCTGCGGGCTCTGCTCAACTACGGCCATACGCTCGGCCACGCTCTCGAGACCGTGGGGAATCATGATCTTTTGCATGGTGAAGCCGTCGCCATCGGTATTGGATACGCCGCTGTTGTTGCCCAATCCCTCGGACGCATCGACGATGAACGGGTTGCCACGCATCGTCGAGTCCTCGCGAGCTATGACCTGCCGATGCATGCACCATCGGCGGCGCCGTTCTCCGAACTTCTTCCGGTGATGCAGCGGGACAAGAAGGCGCTCACCGGTTTGACGTTCATTCTCGATGGACCGGCCGGGTGTGAAGTGGTCAACGATGTCGATGTGGCCGTGCTCGAGGCCAGCTACGAGGCATGGCTGTCATGAGCAGGCTGGCGAGTCTTGCCAACGAACTCACAAACCGGCAACAAGACGCGCTCCTGATCACCACGCCAAGCAATATTCGATACCTCAGCGGCTTCGCTGGCTCACATGGCTACCTCCTCGTGCGTGCAGACGGATCAGGGGTTCTCGTTACCGATGCCAGATACGAAGAGCGTGTTGCAGACGAACTCCGCAGCGAGGCGCAACTCGATGTGCAGATCGCTCCAGGCTCGGGGCACAAGGTCCTGGCGGAACTCGTGGGCTCGGGGACCTCGCTGGGTCTGGAAGCCGACCATATGAGCTGGACTACGGCTGACCGGATTGGCGAGCTCCTCGGTGTGCAGAACGTCTCGGTGGAACCAACCTCTGCTGTGGTGGAATCGCTGCGAGAACATAAAGACGACGAAGAAACTGCGGCGATTCGAGACGCCGCGCAGGTTGCCGATCAGGCCTTCGCGACGATGTTGGAACACCTGCGGCCCGGCCAGCGCGAACGAGATATCGCGTGGGTCTTCGCCGGAGCGGTACGCGACGCGGGTGGCGAGGGGATCGCCTACGACACGATCGTTGCATCTGGACCAAACGCGTCACGGCCACATCACGCAACCGGCGACCGCCTCCTTGAACGAGGGGATCTGGTCATCATCGACGCAGGAGCAATGGTCGCTGGCTACCGGTCCGACATGACCCGCTCGTTTGTTCTCGGTTCGCCAACCGCTCGCCAACAAGAACTACTCGACGCTGTTCTCGACGCCCAGGCGGCCGGTGTCGACGCCGTTGCACCCGGGGTTGGGGCCAGCGACATCGATGCTGCCTGTCGGGGGTCCCTCAGCGGTGCCGGACTCGACAAGTGGTTCACGCACGGAACCGGCCACGGTGTGGGCTTGGATATTCATGAAGCACCGTCGGTGAGCGCCGCGGCCACTGCTACGCTCGCCCCTGGCCATGTCATCACTGTTGAGCCTGGCGTCTACCTTCCCGGCGAGGGTGGCGTGCGCTGGGAAGACACAGTGTTGGTCACCGGTACCGGATCTGAAACGCTGACGCGAACCCCCAAACAGCCCGTCATCGACCTTTAGCGCCGCAGCCCCGAACGGAGTCTCATGCCCACGATTACAACAAACGACCTAAAGAACGGAATGCACCTCGACCTCGACGGTGATCTCGTACAGGTCCAGTCCTTCCAGCACGTCAAGCCAGGCAAGGGTCACGCCTTTGTTCGCAGCACGCTGAAGAACGTACGAACCGGGTCGACCGTAGATCGCACCTTCCGTGCTGGTGAGAAGGTCGAACGGGCAATGATCGACAAGCGCGAAATGCAGCTGCTGTACAAGGACGGCGCCGATTTCGTCTTTATGGACAACGACACCTACGACCAACGAAACGTTGCTCCCGAGACGCTCGGCGACAGTGCCGACTATCTCATCGACGGCCGCAACGCCACGATCTTGTTGTACGGCGAGGAGATCATCGGCACCGATATCGCAGCCTCGGTCGAGCTCACGATCGCGGAGACCGAACCAGGTCTGCAGGGCGACCGATCCTCGGGTGGCACCAAGCCCGCAACCTTGGAGACCGGCAAGACCATCCAAGTCCCGTTGTTCGTCAACATCGGCGATGTCGTCAAAGTCGACACCCGCACAGGCGAATATCAGTCACGAGCGTGAACGATCCATTTCAGCTCTCACGGCGTGAAGATCGCGAGACCGCTCTCGCGCTGTTGTATGAAGTCGACATGACCGGCGACTCTTTCGCTGACGTACTGGAACGAAATCGCGCGGACGCCGAGGACTACTCGACCCAAATCACACAAGGCATCGCCGATCACAGCGAGACGCTTGACGCACAACTCGACGAGGTCGCCGAGGACTGGAGCGTCTCACGTATGGCCGGTATCGATCGGTCGATCTTGCGCATGGGCCTGTGGGAATTACTGCACAGTCCGTCGGTTCCGACTAGCGCTGTGGTCTCTGAGGCCGTTGCACTCGCCAACGAGTACTCGACGGAACGGTCGGCGCCCTTTATCAACGGCATCTTGGTGAAGCTCGGGTCGCTACACCGCGACGATTAACCAGTGACGACTAGTCGATGACTTATAGCCAGTGACCGACAATCGAACGATCGGCGACGTGTGCGCATCGATCGAGTATGTCGATGGTGTGTCTCTCCGGCCGTGGCATGTCGATGACGCCGACGTCCTTGTCGCCGCGTGGAACGACGCGGAGATCGCCCGCTGGAACCCGGTACCAGCCGAACCCACGCATGCTCTCGCTACCTCGTGGATACAGGGCACCGCATCTCAGCGAAGCAATAGCAGCGGAGTCGATGTGGTGATGGTCCGCGATGGCGAGGTGATCGGCGAGATCGGGCTTCAGATTGACCGACAGCAGCAAGTCGGTGAGCTCGGCTTTTGGATCGCCGCCTCGAAACGAGGCGAAGGCCTGGGTTCAACGATGCTGGACCTCGCGTGCGGGCTCGGAGGTGCCGTGGCGCTGCGCGGGCTGGTTGCCATGGTCGACCCGGGCAATCCCGCTGCCTTGTCGTTGCTACGCGGCGCTGGGTGGAACGAACTTCCCACCCAGTCATCGCGCAAAGCATTCGCCCGACGACTGGTCAGCCCAACACCGTCCTAGAGACCGACTCAGCCAAAACCCGAAGATTTGTCCCCCGTTAGGAACCTATGCGGTATCAAACGGGGGACAAATCTTTTGTCGGGGGCGATTTCGGGGCTTGGAGACAAAAGTCGTGTGCCGAGTGGTGCGAAATCTCTGCCAAACCACTACCGTGAAATTTGTTCGTGAAGCTGGTCCCGTGAGGCCGGAACGAGCAGGAGGAAACGTGGTTGAGTCAGATCTCCGGCGCCCGAGTGCGGTCGCCTTTGGGAGAGGCAAGCTCCACCGTTTCGTTCCTCGCACGCAGGTGCTCGACGCCGATGAAATCTCTCGCGCCATCAAGCGCATGGCCCACGAGATCATCGAGCGAAATCACGGACTCGACGACGTCGTCGTGGTCGGGCTGGAACGCGGCGGAGTGCCGATCGCAGGAGCTATCGCTGCTGCGCTCGCGGGCATAGAAGATGTCGACGTGCCTCTCGGTTCGGTCGACGCGAGCTTCCACCGCGATGACGTCGCCACCTCCTCGGTGCTTCCCGAGGTAACGAAGATTCCATTCTCCATGACCGACAAGCACGTGGTGCTGTGCGACGACGTGCTCTACACCGGGCGAACCGTGCGCGCCGCGCTCGACGCGGTCACCGACTTTGGTCGCCCTCGCACGATCCAGCTCGCAGTCCTGGTCGACCGAGGGCATCGCGAATTGCCTATCCGTCCCGACTACATCGGCAAGAACCTGCCCACGTCCAACGACGAAAGCGTCCGGGTCACCCTCGACGGCGTCGAACTCGGCGACCGGGTCCCCATCGACGAAGGCACACGGGAGGGCGAGTCGTGAAAGACCTCCTCACGATCGAAGCGCTCGGCGTCGACGGCATCAACGAGATCATGCACGCCGCCGACAGCATGGCCGAAGTCTGTGCGCGCCCGATCCCCAAAGTTCCCGCCCTCCGCGGCAAGACCGTCGCGTCGATGTTCTTTGAAGATTCGACCCGCACCAGAACCTCTTTCGAGACCGCAGCGAAGCGATTGTCCGCCGACGTGATGAACTTCAGCGCGTCATCATCATCGGTAAACAAGGGCGAATCGCTTCGAGACACCGTCGAAACCATCGAAGCCATGGGCGTCGACGCAATCATCGTGCGACACCGATCATCGGGTGCCCCACGACAGATCGCCCGCTGGGCTTCGGCGTCGGTGATCAACGGTGGCGACGGCTGGCACGCACACCCAACACAATCTTTGCTCGACTGCTACACGATCCGCGCCGAGGGACGCTCCTTCGAAGGTCAAAAGATCGCCATCGTCGGCGACATCCGTCATTCGAGGGTTGCCCGCAGCAACATCGAAGCGTTCAAACTGCTCGGAGCCGAGGTCACCCTCGTTGCTCCACCCACCCTGCTGCCCACGCACGCCGAGGCGCTCGGTGCATCGGTCTCGCACGACCTCGATGCCGTCTTGGCTGATACCGACGTGCTCTATTTGCTCCGGATGCAGCACGAGCGGATGAATCAGGCGCTCGTCCCATCGCTGGGCGAATACCACAGAGCATTCGGACTCACCTTGAACCGTGCGAAGGCCCTGCCCGCTTCCTCACTGATCATGCATCCCGGGCCAATGAACCGTGGCATCGAGATCTCGCCGGAGGTCACGCAAGACCCTCGGGTTCGCGTGCTGAACCAAGTCGCCAATGGCGTCATCGTGCGCATGGCCGTGCTCTACCTCGTCGTGAATTCGGCGGCCGCCGATCGTGCCGCGCAGGTAGGTGCCTCATGAGTATCGCGATTACCAACGGACAGGTCCTCACCGCCGACGGGATGGTCGAAGCCGATGTCTTGGTCACCGGCTCGACAATCTCCGGTGTCGGTGCAGAGCTGCCAATTCCTCGTGACGCGGACACCATCGATGCAAAGGGTTCCCTGGTCTTGCCCGGACTCGTCGACCTGAAGACGTGCCTGCGGGAACCAGGAAACGAAGAAGCCGAAACTATCGAGACCGGCTCGCGGGGCGCTGCGCTCGGCGGGTACACGGCCGTGGTTGCCATGCCCAACACCAGCCCGGCGATCGATTCGCTCTCTCTTGTCCGAGATGTCCGCAAGATTGCCGAAACAGCGCTCTGCGAAGTAGTGCCCGCTGCTGCAATGACCGTAGGCCGAAAGGGTGAGCTGTTGACCCCGATGGGCGAACTAGCCGCCGAGGGCGTGCGGATCTTCACCGATGGCGGGCGAGGCGTCCAGGACCCGGCGATCATGCGCTCGATCATGGAGTACGCGACTGGGCTGCACGCAATAGCTGAAGGGTCGCCGGTCGTGTTGGCCCAACACTGCGAGGTCGAAGCGTTAACCGCAGGCGGCCACATGCACGAAGGTGCGTGGTCGACCCGGTTGGGCATGAAGGGCCTTCCCAGCGAAGCCGAGACGTTGATGATGTCGAGAGACATCGCGCTCGCCCGCATGACGGGCGCGCGGTTGCATTTTCAACACGTCTCCACCGCTGGGTCTGTTGAGCTGATCCGGCAGGCCAAAGCCGAAGGCTTGCACGTGACCGCCGAAGCGACCCCTCACCACTTCACGCTCACCGATGAAGCGTGTTCCACCTTCGATCCGGTATTCAAGGTGAACCCTCCGCTTCGCACCGCCGATGACGTTGCGGCGATTAAGGCGGGGCTCGTCGACGGAACCATCGACTGCATCGTCACCGACCACCAGCCCCACGAACCGCACACCAAAGAGTTCCCGTTCGACCAGGCACCATCGGGAATGCTTGGCCTGGAAAGCGCGCTCGCGTTGGCGCTGAACGAGCTCGACCTGCCGATCGAGCGGATCATCGGATTGATGAGCACACGACCGGCCGAGATCGCCGGCATCGCCGATCGACACGGATTGCCGATCGCTAGCGGAAACCGAGCCAACATCGCCATCGTTGACTCCGATCACACGTGGGTGATCGACGGGCAAACAATGGCGAGCCGAAGCCACAATTCGCCCTATGACGGGCGCACGGTGACCGGAAAGGTCACCCACACGATCTACGACGGTGAACTCGTCGTCGCCGCCGGAGTTGCAACCAGATGAGGAAGAACTAATGACGACTAGAGAAGCTGCGCTGGTGCTCCAGGACGGCACCGTCTTTGAAGGTGAGGCCATTGGGGCCGAGGCTCCCGATGGTGTCAGCACCGGAGAAGTGGTGTTCAACACCGTGATGACCGGGTACCAAGAGGTCATCACCGATCCGTCCTATGCCGGGCAGATCATCACTTTCACCTACCCCCACATCGGGAACTACGGCGTCAACAGTCAAGACCCCGAGTCACGCGGAACGTTCTGTCGAGGCATCGTCATTCGCGACCCGGCTCGGCGGGCCAGCAACTATCGCAGCGAAGGGGAGTTCAACGACTACCTCATCGCACAGAACTTGGCCGGTATTGCAGGTATCGATACCCGACGCCTCACCCGCCACATCCGCGACCTGGGCGCTATGCCAGGTGCGTTCGGCACCGCCGATGAGGCGACGCTGCTCGCCGCGGCCAAGGCCGAACCGGGAACCGATGGGATCGACCTGGTCGCGACCGTTACCTGCGACGCGCCCTACACGGTCAAGGGCGACGGCGACCGCAACATCGTGGCACTCGACTTTGGGATCAAGACATCGATTCTCGATCAGCTGAAGCAACTCGGCACGGTCGAGGTCGTGCCCGCGGGAACATCGGCTGCCGACATCATGGGCCGCAACCCCGACGGCGTGTTCTTGAGCAACGGTCCCGGCGACCCCGAACCGCTCACACACCTGCGAGACACGATTGGCGAACTACTCGGCAAGGTGCCCGTCTTTGGCATCTGCCTTGGGCATCAACTCCTGTCGGCAGCCATTGGAGCCGACACGTTCAAACTGCCCTTTGGGCACCACGGTGGGAACCACCCGGTAAAGCGACTCTCCGACGACAAGATCGAGATCACGTCGCAGAACCACAACTATGCGGTGACCGAGGAATCACTCGATGGTGTGGCCGCAGAGCTCACCCATATCAACCTCAACGACATGACCGTGCAGGGAATCCGCTGCACCGATGTCCCGGCATTCAGCGTGCAGTACCACCCCGAAGCGGGGCCTGGTCCGCACGACAGCCGCTATCTCTTTGATGACTTCGAAAACCTGATGGAGGGTTTCCGTGCCTAAGCGTGAAGATCTGCAATCGATCATGGTGATTGGCTCCGGGCCAATCGTGATTGGTCAGGCCTGCGAGTTCGACTACTCGGGTACCCAGGCGTGCCGTGTGTTGCGGGAGGAGGGTTACCGGGTGATCCTGGCCAACTCGAATCCGGCGACGATCATGACCGACCCCGATTTCGCCGACGCGACCTACGTCGAACCGCTCGATGTCTCGGTCCTTGAAGCGATCATCGCCAAGGAGAAGCCCGACGCCCTGCTGCCAACGCTCGGCGGGCAGACCGCGTTGAACCTGTCGATGGACCTGCAACGTGCGGGCATCCTCGACGCTCACGACGTCGAGTTGATCGGCGCGGACGAGGTCGCGATCGACACGGCCGAGAATCGTGACAAGTTCAAACAAGCCATGATCGAGATCGGTCTCGATGTGCCGAAGTCGGGCATCGCCCACGACATGGAGCGTGCACGCGAGATCGCCGACGAGCTCGGTCTGCCGGTCATCATCCGGCCCGCGTACATCTTGGGCGGAAAGGGAACCGGCATTGCCGAGACCCCCGAAGAGTTCGAACACGTCGCCTCGACGGGTATCGCTGCTAGCCCGATTAGCGAGATCTTGATCGAAGAGTCGATCAAGGGCTGGAAGGAATACGAGCTCGAGGTCATGCGTGACCACGCCGATAACCAGGTCGTTGTCTGCTCGATTGAAAACATCGACCCGATGGGCGTCCACACCGGCGACTCGATCACCGTTGCGCCAGCCCAAACGCTGACCGACGTCGAGCTGCAAGAGATGCGTGACGCGTCCTTTGCTGTGATGCGCCGCGTTGGCGTCGAAACGGGTGGCTCGAACGTGCAGTTCGCCGTCGACCCACAGACCGGACGCCAGGTCGTCATCGAGATGAACCCGCGTGTTTCACGATCCTCGGCACTCGCGTCGAAGGCCACCGGGTTCCCGATCGCAAAGATCGCCGCCCGTCTCGCGGTTGGGTACACGCTGCCCGAGATCGAGAACGACATCACCAAGGAGACCCCTGCGAGCTTCGAACCGGCGATCGACTATGTGGTAACGAAGGTTCCACGTTGGGCATTCGAGAAGTTCCCGGGCACGTCGGGCGTTCTCGGTACCCAGATGCAGTCCGTCGGCGAGGCAATGGCTATCGGGCGTACGTTCCCGGAGTCGTTGCAGAAGGGTCTGCGTTCGCTCGAATTGGGCCGCCACGGCCTTAACGGCGACCCTGGCGAAGCCGAGTTCGACGACATGGATCTCGACCAGCTGATGATCGAGGCCAACATTGCTACCCCGGACCGGATCTTCAAGCTCGAGGCATTGTTACGGCGTGGCAAGACCGTCGACGAGGTGCACGAGTTGACCAAGGTCGACCCGTGGTTCCTCGATCAGATCTTGCGAATCACCGAGGAGCGACAGGCGATCGAGGCCACGACGATGGCTGATGCCAGCCCTCGAGAATGGAAGCGATTCAAGCAGTTCGGATTTTCCGATGCGCAGCTCGCGTACCTGTGGTCCGAGTCGGAGACCGACGTTCGGGCCGCCCGCAAAGCTGCGGGCATCGAGCCAACGTTCAAGACTGTCGATACCTGTGGCGCCGAGTTCGACGCCGAGACGCCGTATCACTACTCGACATGGGAAGACAGCACCGAGGTGCGTCCTTCCGATCGCCAGAAGGTCATGATCCTCGGGTCCGGTCCGAACCGTATTGGGCAAGGTATCGAGTTTGACTACTGCTGTGTTCACGCAAGCTTTGCGCTCGCCGACGCTGGGTTCGAGACCATCATGGTCAACTGCAACCCCGAGACCGTGTCGACCGACTACGACACGAGCGATCGCCTCTATTTCGAACCGTTGACGCTCGAAGACGTCTCCAGCATCATCGAGGCAGAAGAGCCAATGGGGATCATCGTGTCCCTCGGAGGCCAGACGCCGCTGAAGCTCGCGAACGACCTTCCGGCGGAACTCATCGCCGGGACCTCGCCGAAGTCGATCGACCTCGCCGAAGACCGGGAAGCCTGGAACGCCTTGTGCGAACGGATGGAGATCCCGCAGCCTCCGGGCAACACCGCGATCGATATCGACGGCGCCCTCGCCGTGATTGGTGACATCGGGTATCCGGCGCTCGTACGACCGTCCTATGTGCTCGGTGGTCGCGCCATGGAGATCGTCTATGACGACGAGGGTCTGCGCGCTGCGATGGAGCAGCTCTCCAGCTTTGGCACCCTCGGGCGTGAAGGTGGGCTGTCCGCCGAACGTCCCGTGCTGATCGATCGGTTCCTCGAAGATGCAACCGAGGTCGACGTCGACGCGATCCGAGACTCCGACGGCGAGGTGTTGATCGGCGCCGTGATGGAACACGTCGAAGAAGCAGGCGTGCACTCCGGCGACTCCGCCTGCGTCATCCCGCCGCCACACTTGTCCGCCGAGACCATTGCGACGCTCGAAGACTACGCCACCAAGATTGCCACCGAACTCGAAGTGGTCGGCTTGATCAACGTGCAGTTCGCGGTGAAGGACGAGGACGTCTACGTCATCGAAGCGAACCCTCGTGCATCTCGCACGGTTCCCTTTGTTGCGAAGGCGACCGGAGTGCCGCTCGCAAAGATCGCCGCTCGGGTCATGCTCGGCGCGTCGCTCGCCGAACTACGCACCGAAGGGCTTGTCCGAGAGCCGATTACCGGTCACGTTTCGGTGAAAGAGGCCGTGCTGCCGTTCAACCGATTCCCCGACGCCGACCCGCTGCTCGGCCCGGAGATGCGCTCGACGGGAGAGGTCATGGGCATCGACGCCACCACTGGATTGGCATTCACCAAGAGTCAGATGGCCGCAGGCGGCACGCTGCCCGAGTCGGGCGCGATCTTCATGTCGTTGGCCGATCGTGACAAGGAGATGGGCGTGATGGCGGCCAAGAAATTTGCCTCCTTGGGCTTCGACATCGTCGCAACCGCAGGAACCGCAGACGCACTCGCCGAAGCCGGTGTCGAGGTAGCTCGAACGCTTGCCAAGGTGACCTCTGCCGGTCAAGACATCGAGGGACCAACCGCTGTCGATCTCATCGACGAAGATGCGGTGGCCCTCGTGATCAACAGCCCACGTGGGCGCGGTCCACGCGCCGACGGCGCATACATCCGTGCCGCGGCAGGCGCCAAGGGCATTCCACTGCTCACCACCGGTTCGGCTGCATTGGCCGCTGCTAACGGTCTGGCCGACTGGCTCTCGACGCCGTTACGAGTCCGCTCGTTGCAGGAATATCACGATGCCTGAGATCCATGGGTAACAGCATCGTGAGCGCCCGGACCAATGGCATCGATATGCGCACGTCGGTCGGCACGGTGCAGCTGGCGAACCCGATCATGACCGCGTCGGGTACGGCAGGGCACGGCGCCGAACTCAGCCGCTATTTCGATCTGGGTGAACTCGGTGCGCTCGTGGTGAAGTCGCTTTCGATCATGCCGTGGCCGGGAAACCCCGCACCTCGGGTCGTGCAGTTGCCCGGCGCGATGATGAACAGCGTCGGGCTCCAGGGTCCGGGGATCAACGGTTGGATCGAGGACGAACTGCCAAAGCTGCGAAAGACCAAAGCGCGGGTGGTGGTGAGCGTGTGGGGCCGCACGGTCGAGGAATACCAAGAAGCCGCAGAAGCGCTCGTCCCAGTGCAAGATGACTTGGCCGCGGTCGAACTGAATGTGTCGTGTCCGAACCTCAAAGATGGCAAGAAGATGTTCGCCCATACCTGCGAAGGCGCAGCGTCTGTCGTAGAAGCGACGAACGCGCTGTCGGTCTCGCGCTGGGCCAAGCTGAGCCCGACCGTCTCGAACATCACCGAGATCGCAGGCGCAGCCGCTGAAGCTGGCGCCGACGCTGTCACGCTCACAAACACGCTCATCGGCCTGGTACTCGACCCCAAGACCGGTGAGCCGGTGCTTGGCGGCGGTGGGGGAGGCGTTTCGGGTCCGGCAATACGTCCCATAGCGCTTCGGGCGGTGTTCGATGTGGCCTCGGCGTACCCCGATCTGCCAATCGTCGGGGTAGGGGGTATCGCCACAGCCGAAGATGCGGTGCAGTACCTTCGAGCCGGGGCATCTGCGGTCCAAATCGGTACAGCAAACTTCGCTGATCCGAGGGCCACGATGCGTATCAAGGAAGAACTAGCCAAGTGGTGTGGTACCAACGGCGTCGATCGGGTCAGCGAACTCATCGGCACTGCACACACCGCTCGTTGAACTAGGAGAATGTAATGAACGATGTACCAGCAGAGCTTCGCAACAAGCTTTGCGTTGCGCTCGATGTAGACGATCTTGTGGAAGCTGTTCGGCTGGCCAAGACCTTGTCTCCCTGGTTCGGAGCCGCCAAAGTCGGCCTCGAACTATTCAGCGCTGCCGGTACCGACGCGATTGGCACGCTCGTTGGCATGGGCTACGACGTCTTCCTCGACCTCAAGATGTACGACATTCCCACGACGGTGGAGAAGTCATCGCGAGTCCTCGGTGCGCTGGGCGTTACCTACGCCACCTATCACGCACAGGGCGGCCTCGATGTGTTGAAGGCCGGAGCCGAAGGTCTTCGTGCCGGCGCATCAAATGCTGGTCTTGACGAGCCGAAGCCGCTCGCGATCACGGTGCTCACCTCTGACGCTGACGCCCCTGAACACATCTTGCCCAAGCGTGTCATGACCGCGGTCGAAGCCGGCATGGCCGGACTCGTCTGTGGCGCTGGCGATGTGAAGGACGCAAAGAGCTACGCACCTCGCTTGATGGCCGTTACACCTGGCATTCGCCCTGAAGGTGTCGATCACCACGACCAGGTCAAGGTGGCAACACCAAAGGCTGCGCTCGATGCCGGTTCGGACCTATTGGTCATCGGCCGCGCGGTCACGTTGGCCGAGGACAAAGAAGCCGCCGCCGAAGCAATCGTCAACAGCGCCCTGTCGTAACCGCCTGAGGGCAAGCTCTTCCGCTAAATCGGGGGCTTCACTACAATGGAGCCATGGCGAACAATGAGGCGGACTATCACGCGTATTTCAGTAGCTCGACTGTTGATCTTCTGCGGATTGAGGATCCGAGCGAGCTCCGCGGGATTCTCGCGAAGCTTGAACGCTTTGGCCAGAGTCCCCTAGGCATCGACACAATGCTCGTCGTGCAGTCAATGTCGCATTCTTCTCGGAAGACAATTCGATACCTGCTGCGCGAGCACGGGTATGCGACGAGGCGCAAGACACTCCGTGAGTGGTTTCGCCGGGGAAAGAAGCCGCCCTTTCGACCGGCGATCGCTCAACGAATCGCGCTGGCTCTGCTTTCGTTGCTCTACCTTCCATTGTCAATAGTCGGGTCCGTCGTTCGATACTCACTGTTTCTCATAGGGCGCGGGACACGCGTTTACGTACTTGAGCGCGACCCGAACACCGGCCCCGCAACCGCAGCAGGCGGCGACAGCGGTGGCCCATTCGGTAGCGGCGACCGTGAACCCCGGAATCCGTTGTCGCCAACTCCGTCGATTGGAATGGTCCGCCGACCGGCCTGAGATATTGTGAAGGCGTGAGCACCTCGTTTACTGAATCGCCCTATCCAGAACTGTTTGAGAAGGCCGCGAATGTTCGCGCACACCGAGAGTCGTTTCTCGCTGATGTGGAAGCTGGTGCGATTCCACTAGAAGCAGTGTTCGAACGGGCAGAGACCGATCCCGTCGTCGCAACGATGAAGGTGCTGGGGGCCATCGAAGGCCACCCGGATCTCAAGAAGGTGCAGACCCGCAGGGCATTTGGAGAACTTGGGATCTCGGAAGGTGCACACGTCCAAGATGTGACTGCGGAGCAACAAGCTGCGCTCCCGGACGCATTGGCAAGGCACGCACGATGACTGCTGAAGAACAAGCAGCCTCGGGAAAGATCATCGTGATCTCGGGTCCGGGAGGCGCTGGCAAGGGCACCGTCGTCGATGCCGTGCTCGCTCACGACGAGCAGTTCGTCGTCTCTCGATCGTGGACCACGCGTGCACAACGGCCCGGCGAAGCCGACGATGCCTACAACTTCGTCACGACCGACGAATTCGAGGCGGCAATCGCAGAGGGCGCCTTTCTCGAATACGACCATCACTTCGGCAACTACTACGGGTCGCCGGTTCCCAGCGGGGACGATTCCCGCGATCTCGTTCTCGAAATCGACGTGAACGGCGCTCGCCAGATCCACGAGAACGGACATGAGGCGCTGTTCGTCTTCATCGACACGCCATCTGTGGAGATCCAAGAAGCTCGGATGCTCAGCCGTGGTGACGAGCCAGAAAAGGTCGCCGAACGGTTGGCTGGGGGAGCGGTCGAACGGGAACTGGCCAAGGAACTGCCCTACGTCCATGTCATCAACGACGAACTGGAGTCGTGTGCCCAGCAGGTGCTCGACGTCGTGGCCGACTACCGGTCCGCTTCTGAGAGCTAGCACCAGTCCTCGGGACCGAAGCGCTCTGCTGATACGATGAGAGGCTGGCCTGCCCTTCCGTGTGGAGTGCGCTGACCGAGGAGAAACAATGTCTGAAGAAGTATCAATGATCGAGCCGCAGGTAGAGACCCTGCTTGCCACCACAGACTCAAAGTTTGGTCTGGTAACGCTCGGCGCCAAGCGAGCTCGTCAGATCAACGCCTACTTCGGCCAGCTCGGTGAAGGCCTCGGATCAAGCATCCCTCCGCAGGTCACCTCGGTAGCCCGCAAGCCCCTCACGATCGCCTTTGAAGAGATCGCCTCGGGCAAGATCGAAGCGGTTGAACGAGACTTCGAAGCTGAAGCTCTCGCTGAAGCCCAAGCTGCAGCCGATGCTGCCGCAATGGAAGCCGAAGCGGCTTCCGACGACGCTTCCTGAGCAAGGCCATGACCGCTCTCGAGGACGCTCGTATCGTTCTCGGCGTCACCGGCGGCATCGCCGCCTACAAGGCCATCGAGATCAGTCGTCGGCTGGTCGATGCGGGCGCGCATGTGGTTCCCGTGCTCACCGAGGGTGCCGAGCGCTTCGTGGGACGAACCACATTCGACGCGCTGGCTTCGGAGAAGGTGCAGACAAGCCTGTGGGACGAGACGAGCCCGATTCCGCACACCACGCTCGGGCAAACCGCAGATCTCATCGTCGTCGCCCCGGCAACCGCACGCCTGTTGGCCGACTACCGAATGGGTCGCTCCGACGACTTGCTGACGGCAACGCTGATTGCGACCCGGGCGCCGGTGATCATCGCTCCGGCCATGCATACCGAGATGTGGGAACACCCCGCGGTGCAGGAGAACTTGAGCGTCCTGCGTGAGCGTGGCGTGATCGTGGTCGATCCTGAACCAGGTCGTCTCGCTGGTGGCGATATTGGGCACGGACGCCTGGCTGCGCCAGCCACCGTGGTAGCCCATGCAGAGCGTGTTCTCGCAGAGGACGACCTTGCGGGAAGTCACGTTGTGATCACCGCCGGCGGCACCCGCGAACCCATCGATCCGGTCCGAGTGATTTCGAACCGTTCCACCGGCAAACAGGGATACGCGTTGGCCCAATCAGCGTGGGCGCGTGGCGCCAAGGTGACCCTGATCTCCACAGCCGACCGAGAGCCACCGGTTGGCGTCGACGTCGTCCCGGTGCAAACAGCAGCCGAGATGGAACACGCGGTGATGGCCGTGCGAGATGCCGACGTCATCGTGATGGCAGCCGCAGTCGCCGACTATCGCCCAGCAAACCCGGCCACGAGCAAGATCAAGAAGAGCGACGGCGCCGTGCCAGAAATAGCGCTCGAAAAGACGCATGATTTCTTGGTCGATCTCGGCCAATCGAAGCCCGATGGTCAAGTCCTCGTGGGGTTCGCCGCCGAAACCGACAACCTCATCGACAACGCGAAGGGCAAGCTCGAACGCAAGTCACTCGACCTCATCGTCGCAAACGATGTGTCCGCTCCCGGCGTGGGCTTTGCCCACGACACAAACGAGGTGACGATCCTGTTTGGCACCGGTGCCAAACGTGATGTATCACTGGGAACGAAACGGGCTATCGCAGATGCGATATTCGATGCAGTCGTTGAGGTTCGAGGAACCCACCCTTAAGTCTTTTAATCCCCTAGAGTCTCGGCCGAACCGAGGAGTAGATACTCGTGCCTAAGAACTACAGCTTTACGTCAGAATCCGTCACCGAAGGTCATCCCGACAAGATGGCTGATCAGATTTCGGATTCGATTCTTGATGCGATCCTGGAACAGGATCCGATGAGTCGTGTCGCGTGCGAAACGCTCGTTACCACAGGCATCGCCATGGTGGCCGGTGAGATTTCCACCGAGGCCTACGTCGACATTCCCTCCGTTGTTCGCAAGACGATCAATGACATTGGCTACGACCGTGAATCCTTCGGCTTCGACGGCAACACCTGTGGCGTGATGGTCACCATCGACGAGCAGTCGGTCGACATCGCACAAGGCGTCGACGATTCAGAGGAGACCCGAGGCGGCAGCGCCGAGGACGACCTCGACAAGCAGGGTGCGGGCGACCAGGGCATGATGTTTGGCTACGCGTCAGACGAGACCGACGTCTTGATGCCGATGCCGATCCACGTGGCACACCGGATGGCCGAAAAGCTCGCCGAGGTTCGCAAGTCCGGGACGGTTCCATACCTTCGCCCAGACGGCAAGACCCAGGTCACCTTCGACTACGAAGATGGCGTGCCTGTGCGTCTGTCGACCGTGCTTGTTTCGACCCAGCACAACGACGGCATCGATCGTGACGGCATGATCCGCCCCGACCTGATCGAGAACGTGATCAAGCCCGTTATTCCAGAGCAGTTCGCAGACGACGACTACGAGGTCCACGTCAACCCGACCGGACGCTTTGTCATTGGCGGCCCCGTTGGCGATGCCGGTCTCACCGGCCGCAAGATCATCGTCGATACCTACGGCGGCATGGGACGTCACGGTGGTGGCGCGTTCTCCGGCAAGGATCCATCGAAGGTCGACCGTTCAGCCGCCTACGCCACGCGCTGGGTTGCAAAGAACCTCGTGTCATCGGGTGCTGCAAAGCGTTGCGAGGTCCAGGTTGCCTACGCCATTGGTATGGCACGCCCAATGTCGGTCCTCGTCGAAACCTTCGGTACCGAGACCGTCGATCCCGACGCGATCGTCACCGCGGTCAACGATGTGTTCGACCTGCGTCCCGCAGCGATCCTTCGCGACCTCGACCTTCGTCGCCCGGTCTTCAAGCCCACGGCCGCTTACGGTCACTTCGGGCGCACCGGCGACGGCTTTACCTGGGAAAACACCGACCGAGCCGACGATCTCAAGAGCGCCCTCGGTCTCTAAAAAGATCTGTCCCCCAAAAAGTACCGTATAGGTATCAAACGGGGGACAAATCTTGGGCTGTCAGCGTTGGCGGCTATGGTCGCCAGCGATGAGTGAGTGGAGTGGCACGCTGCCCGGCTTCGAGTCGGTGCCGAGCGCGGAGAAATCCACGCGTTCCTTTCCGCTCCCTGAGGGGCGCCTGGTGCGCGTCCAGCCCGATATCACGGCGATCACTCAGTCGTTCACCTACGAGGTCCCCGAGGCGTGGGAGTCCGATGGCCGCGCCGAGAAGGTGGCTGTTGGGTCGCTCGTGCGGGTGGATTTCGCTGGTCGGCGCACCGCTGGGTGGGTCACCGCTGTCGATGTAGAACACGACCCAACAATGGAGATCGCTCCGCTACGAAAGTGGTCGAGCGTGGGACCATCCCAGGAGATCCTTGAGCTCAGCGAGTGGGCGGCACATCGTTGGTATGGGCGTACGGTGCACTTCCTTCGTGCCGCGTCACCGCCGCAGATGGTGGCCCAGCTTCCCCAACCGGCATCAGCCACATCTGGTGCCCCGGACGGACCGCTGCATCACCTGTTCGATCACACCGGGGTAACAATCGTCGAGACTCCGCCCGCAGATCGTGGGATAGATCTCGCGCTCGGCGCTGCGGCCAAGGGGCGAGCGCTCGTGTTGGTGCCCACCATTGCCGATCGTCGCTACGTGGCTGGGCAGCTGAAAGCGGCAGGTGTCGCGGTAGCCGAGTACCCCGAACAGTGGGCTCGTGCGGCGGCGGGGGCGGTCGTGGTGGGCACACGAGCCGCCGCGCTTGCGCCGCTCGATGACATCGACGCCGTTGTGGTCATCGACGAACACGACTCAGCGTTCAAAGAAGAACGCAGCCCAACGTGGAATGCACGCGACATCGCCATCGAACGGGCACGTCGTGCTGGAGTGCCAAGCATCTTGAGTTCGCCCTCACCGTCGCTTGAAGCGCTCGTTGGTTCCGACCGACGCCTGATCCCGGAGCGCTCGGCGCAACGCAATGGGTGGCCCTTTGTGCAGGTTGTCGACATGCGCCGATCGGAAACCCCCGGCTTGTTGTCGGCCGAGCTGGTCGACGCAGTCCGCAGCGACGGGGCAGTGGCGTGCATCCTCAACCGCAAGGGGCGAGCGCAGATGCTCGCCTGTTCGCGCTGCGACACCCTCGCTGACTGTGAGACATGCGGGGCCGCCGTGCATCAACCAGATCAGGTGTTGGTGTGCCGATCGTGTGGCAGCGAGCGACCCGTCGTGTGCGGTTCGTGTGGCACGACCAAGATGAAGTTGATTCGTCCCGGTCTTTCGCGCGTCGCTGAAGAGCTCGCAGCGCTGGCCAAACGCCCGGTGATCGAAGTGACCGCCGAGACCGAGAGCAAAGAACTCCGGGGAGATCATCTCTTCATTGGTACCCAAGCCCTGCTGCATCGAATCGAGTCGGCAACGGCGGTCATCTTCTTGGACTTTGACCAAGAACTCGCCCAACCACGCGCCCGAGCGGCCGAAACTGCCTTTGCACACCTCGCCCTCGCGGCTCGTCGCGTCGGAAATCGCCAAGGAGGAGGTCGGGTGATCGTCCAAACCCGCCGTCCCACTGACATCGTGATCGAAGCGGCCGTGCACGGTGACCCAAGTCGGGTAGCCAACGCCCAACGAGATGTCCGTCAACTCCTCAAACAGCCGCCCTACGGAGCATGGGCCCTCGTGTCGGGAGCCGGTGGCGAGACGTACGTGGATGCGTTGCGATCCACTATCGCTGATGGGGCTGAGCAGGTTGAGATTCGTGAACTCGACGATCAATGGCGGGTCAGCGCTCCCGATCACGACACGCTCCTCAACGCCTTGCACCAGACCGAACGCCCAGCCGAGCGGCTTCGCGTCGAAGTTGACCCGATCGATATCTAACCGGCCTAGAGTCGCTACATGTCGACGATAGAAGTTCTCGGAACGTGTCACCATGATTGCCCCGATAGCTGCGGGTGGGTGGCGACCGCGGTCGACGGAGTGCTGACTTCGGTCAAGGGAAACCCGAACCACCCGTTCTCAAAGGGCGAACTGTGCCCCAAGGTCAACAAGTTCGTCGGACGCGTCAACCACACCGACCGTCTGCTCACCCCACTCATCCGCACCGGCACAAAGGGCAGCGGCGAGTTCCGCGAGGCCTCGTGGGAAGAAGCACTGCAGATGGTGGTGGGCGAATTCACCCGCGTCCGCGAGACCTACGGCGGGGAAGCGATCTTTCCGTGGTGGTCGGCGGGAACACAGGGCCTGATCCAAAAGGACGCGACCAGCAAGGCTTTCTTCGCCAAGCTTGGCGCTTCTCGCCAGGGCGGCAACGTCTGCGGCATGGCCTCTGGGTTCGGAATGGCTTCGGTCTATGGAGCGGGGCTCGGGTCAGACCCTATGCAGGCCGAGCACTCGGACCAGATCATCTTGTGGGGCACAAACACCCGCCTCACGAACCGGCATTTCTGGCCGGTGGTAGAAGCCGCGCAAGCCCGAGGCGCCCGAGTCGTGGTGATCGACCCGATCCGCACGATCACGGCTGATCGCGCCGACCTACACATCCAACCGCTGCCAGGAACCGACGTCGCGATGCTCCTAGCGATCGCCAACGTGCTGATCGCAGACGAGCTTGTCGATCAGGACTACATCGACTCCTACACGGCCGGCTTCGAGGAGTTCGCGGCCCATGTTGGCGACCACACCCCCGAATGGGCAGCCCCGCTGTGTGGAGTGGACGCAGATGTGATCCGATCGCTAGCGCGCTCTATTGGTGAGACGCCTAAGACGATGCTTCGGGGGCTGATCGGCATCGAGCACCACTTCAGCGGACCCACCATGTACCGACTCCTCTCCATGATCCCGCTGTTGACCGGCGCACATCGCATGCTCGGTGGAGGCTTTGCGCGAAGTGTCGGATCGTGGGCCGAAGTGAGCAATGTTGATCCCGACGCCGTAGGCGCACTCGCCGCGGTGACCGCCGCCGGGGTCGGCGAGACGCGGGTGCTCGACCAGCCCCGCCTCGGCCACAGCCTCACCGGCCTCGACGAGCCGGTCCATGCACTCATGATCTGGAACGGCAACCCGGTGCTTTCAATGCCCGACTCAGCATCTATTCGACGAGGGCTCGAGCGCGAAGACCTCTTCACGGTGGTTTCCGAGCAATTCATGACCGACACCGCTCGCTACGCCGACGTCGTGTTGCCCGCAGCCATGGAGACCGAGCAACTCGACGTGATGCCCGCTTGGGGGCACTTGTGGCTCGGCTGGAACGAACCAGCAACGGAGCCGTTAGGTAAAGCGGTGGCCAATACCGAGCTGTTTCGACGGCTTGCCACGGCCTTTGGTTTCACCGACACGGTGCTGCAGCTCAGCGATGAAGACCAGATAGAGATCGCGGTCAGCGACGACATTGATATGAACGCGCTCAAAGCCGATGGCTTCGTGCGGGTGAGCGACTTCCCGCAGGATCACCTGCCCTACGCCGAAGGTGGCTTTCCGACGTTCGACGGGCGAGCGCACTTTGTCGCCGAGGAGTCCGGTTTCCTCGGACTCACCCGCCTCCCCGAGTGGGTGCCGATCGCCGAAGGACCCGGGAGTGCGCTCATGGAGCGGTTCCCGCTCATGCTGCAAACACCGAAGAAGGCAACCCGGTTCCTAAACACGTCCTATTCGGACCTCGAGGCACATGCTGGGCGAGAAACCAAGCCACATATTGAACTCGATCCCGCCGACGCAGCGTCGAGAGGTTTGGAAGACGGCGACAGCGCCCGAGTCTTCAACGACCGGGGGTCGTTGGTATTGCCGGTGGCGATCAGCGACCGACTTCGACCCGGGGTCGTGAGCGTCCCGTGGGGGTATGTCGACAGCGCCTATGGCGATGGGGTTGGGTCGATCAACGACCTGACCAACGCTGCCGACACCGAGTTCGGACACGGATCGAACTACGGCGACACCCTCGTCCAGGTTGCACCTCTCTAGAAAATCTGTGGTCGCTGAGCATGCCTATAGTCCGCTGGCTGACCACAGATTCCTAGATAGCGCTGGTCCAGCCTTGGCGGCGGGCTTCGGAGATGGCGATCGAGGCTGCCACGCCCACGTTGAGCGAACCGACTTTGCCGACCTGGGGGATATAACCCACCGCGTCGCATGCAGCGAGGGCGTCCTTGCTCAGGCCTCGGTCTTCGTGGCCCACGACCAGGCACACCTTGCCGGAGAGGTCGAGTTCGTACAGCGGGGAGGCATCGTCGGCCAGTTCGACGCCGACCACGGTGAACCCCTTGTCTCGGGCGGCCGCGATCGCTTCGTTGGGGGTGTCAACTGCCGTCCACTCGACATAGCGCTGCGTTCCCAAAGCGGTCTTGTTCGTCTTTGGATGGTTGGGCGATTCGGTGGCGCCGACGAGCCACAGGTGGCTCACGCCAAGCGCTGCGCTTGTGCGAATGACCGTGCCGACGTTGTAGGGCGTTTGCACACTGTCGAGGATTAGCGAGATCTCCTGGGTGGTCGTTCGCCGCCAATCGCGATGCAAACGCTTGAGTCCGGTCGGATCGAGGTTCTTCATGATGTCTCCTGGGAGCCAGGTTGGTCTTGCGTTGGGCGGGCACGCGTTTCCAATATGCGAAATCCACTCTTCGAACTCAGTCGGGTGGTCTCCCAGCCCTGATCGGTAAGCCACGCCGCGAGCGAGTCGCTGCCTAAGTGCTTCTGCACCACCATCCACGCTCGACCGCCAGGGTTCAAACGATCGAGCCAGGTGGAGAGCAAGGCGTGGAGTGCCTGTTTGCCGATGCGAATCGGTGGGTTCGACACGATGAGATCGAATCGCTGGTCTGCATCGATAGCTGCCGCAGGCCCGAATGTGGCGTTGGCAACCTCATTTGCTTTGGCGTTCTCTTTCGCGAGGCCGATTGCCCGTTCGTTGACGTCAACACCCCAAACCTGGGCGTCGGGCAGCCGCTTTGCCATGGTGAGGCCGATTGGTCCGTATCCGCAGCCAAGGTCGAGCACCGACCCAGGTGAGGGGTCGAGAGGTGGGAGCTCCAAGAGTGATCGAAGCAGGTACTTGGTTCCCTTATCGACGGCGCCACCAGCGAACACGCCCGAGTCGGTGGTGAGCGAGAGATACACGTCGGGTAGGACGAGTTCGATCTCGCGTCGGTTGGAGGCAACCGTTGGGCTGCCTTCGAAATAGTGACCACCATTGGCGTCGGTCGATACCACGCCGCAACGGTAGCCTGGAAGCGTGAGTGCTCCTTATCGAATCCGTCACTATGGCGACCCTGTTCTCAAGCAGGTCGCCAAAGAGGTGACCGACATCGACGGTGCGCTGGTCCGTCTTGTCGAGGACATGCTCGAAACCATGTACGACGAACCAGGGTTGGGTCTCGCCGCGCCACAGGTCGGGGTTCGCAAGCGACTCTTTGTCTACGACCTGGAAGAGGGTGAGGCGCCAAGCGTGCTCATCAACCCGGAGATCATCGAAAGCGATGGCGAGTGGGACTTTCTCGAAGGCTGTCTCTCGGTGCCTGGGCTTTCGTGGCAGATCACCCGTCCAAAGACCATCCACATCCGCGGCCGCGATATCGACGGCAACGAGGTGGATATCGAGGCCGATGAGCTCGAAGCTCGCCTGTACCAGCACGAACTCGACCATCTCAACGGCGTACTGCTCGTCGAACACCTCGACGACGAACAAAAACGCGACGCGAAGAAGACGCTCCGACAACGAGCCGAGTCAGGTGATGACTCCGTTGCTGCCATGAGCGACGAGCTCGGTCTCGACCTACCGCCCAAAAGCGGCGGCGGCCTCTTCCTGCCATAACAACACCAGCACAACGACCAGAGCACCACGTGACCCTTCCATTGCCGCCATCTGATCCTGCAGCGATACGCCGCGTTGCCTTTCTCGGTACGCCAGCGCTTGCAGTCCCGACCCTTCGGGCGCTTCACACCGCCGGGTATGAAATCCCGCTCGTGGTGTCTGCTGAAGACAAGCGACGCGGCCGGGGAGGAAAGACATCGCCAACCGCAGTCAAGAAGGCCGCTCTCGATCTCGAGATACCGGTCACCACTGACGTCGATGAACTGCTCGCCGTACACGCGGAGAACCCGATTGATCTCGCTGTCGTCGTTGCGTTTGGGCAGATCATCAAACCCCACGTGTTGGCCGAGATTCCGATGGTCAACATCCACTTCTCCGATCTTCCACGTTGGCGTGGCGCGGCGCCGGTTGAACGAGCGATCCTCGCTGGTGACTCCGAGACCGCTATCGCCATCATGAGCGTCGTCGAAGGCTTGGACGAGGGCGACGTGTGGTCGCTGCATCGGGTGCCGATACATCTCGACGAGACGCTGCTCACCCTGTGGCAATCGATGGCGATCTCTGGAGCCGGTGTGCTCATCGAAGCCATGAGAAACGGCTTTACCGACCCAACCCCACAGACCGGCGAGGTCGTGTACGCCAAGAAGCTCACGATCCTCGACCGCTTTCTCGACTGGCATCGGCCAGCCATCGAGCTCGACCGCATTATTCGGGTGGGTAATGCATGGACGTCGTTTCGCGACGACCGATTCAAGATCCATATGGCCGAACCCGTCGAGGGGTCACACCGAGTCGGCGAAATACAGGACTTGGTCGTCGGTACCGGCGACGGCGGAATTCGGTTGATCACTGTGCAGCCCGCAGGTAAACCGCGTATGGATGCCAAAGATTGGGCGAATGGTGCTCAGCCAGACGGCGAGCGTTTCGCCCTCTTGAGCGAACTCGACGAGCCCGACGGTACCCCCAGTGCGTAAGCCTGCTGATGCCTGAAGATGGAGTGGCGGCCCGACGCCTGGCGATCGAAGTACTCGAACGGGTTGAAGTCGACGGTGCGTATGCGAACCTGCTCTTGCCCAAGTTGCTCGAAGAATCACCGTTGGATACCCGAGACCGAGGGTTCGTCACCGAGCTGACCTACGGCAGTACCCGAATGAAACGCGCGCTCGACTTCGCGGCAGATCGCTTCATCGACCGCGACGATGTCGACAGCCGTGTGCGAGCCGCCGTGCGCGTGGGCGCGTATCAGCTGCTCTTCATGCGAGTGCCGGCGCACGCAGCCGTCGATGCGACGGTTGGAGCGACCCCGAAGCGAGGTCGAGGTTTTGTCAATGCTGTCCTACGCAAGATCGCCAAGGGTGGCGAACCAGAGTGGCCCACCGTTGGACATCGGTTGAGCTATCCAAATTGGATCGTCGAACGGTTAACCGAGGATCTTGGCGATCGGGCGGTAGCGGTTCTCGAGGCCATGAATGAAGCTGCGACGACGCACACACGCCCCGATGGCTACCGTCAAGATTCGGCGTCTCAAGCGGTGGCAGCGTTGGTTGACCCCGATGGGTTGGCACTCGATCTGTGTGCGGCTCCCGGTGGGAAGGCGACCTACGTTGCCGGCGACAGCGAGAAGGGTCATGTGGTGGCCTCTGACCTGCACGTGCACCGTGCTGGTCTCGTCGCCACAGCGGCCAAGGAGACGGGAAACGACTTGTCGAGCGTCGTTGCCGATGCCACGAACCCGCCATACCGGGAAAGCTGCGCGGATGCAGTGCTGGTCGACGCCCCGTGCTCCGGGTTGGGGTCGCTGCGGCGACGTCCCGATGCACGCTGGCGAATCACGCCAGCCGACGTCGACAACCTCGCGGAGCTGCAGTTCGATCTCGTCGAATCGGCGAGCCGTCTGGTGAAACCGGGTGGCCAGGTCGTGTTCTCCGTGTGCACGCTTACCGCCGCCGAATCGACCGCTGTCGATGACCGGATCGCCGCGGAACTTCCCCAGCTCGTACCCGAACCGCTAAACGATCTGTGGGAACCCCATGGTCGTGGCGGGCGCCTACTCCCCGACACCTTCGATGGCGATGGCATGGCCGCCTTCGTCTATCGGATGAAGGCAACGTAGCGCCGCTACTGTTTCGTCGCCGTTCCGATGATTCGGTGGCGTACGTAGAGGTCACCGGGGCCGCAATCGACCTCTTCGAGCTCGACTTCGGAGAAAGCCGATGCTCTCAGCAGCGAGGCGGTGTCGCGGTCGACTTCGCAGCCGTTGAACATCCATCGGTGCGGCACTTTGACCGCCCCTTGCACCCGTCGGGTGAGGCTGTCGGCCGGAGCGGCGACATGTTCCATGAAGAAGAACGACCCGCCCGGCTTGAGGACTCGATGCGCTTCGGCGATCACCTGCGCAGGGTCGTCGACGCCACACAACACCAACGTCGCAAGCACCGCGTCTGCCGAGGCGTCTGCCACGTCGATGCGCTCGCCGCGCACCGAACGGATATCGATGTCCACCCTGTGGCGCCTTGCATTCGTAGCGAGCTTGTCACGCATGACCGGGTTCGGTTCCACCGCGATAACGCTCACACCTGGGGCGTAGTACTGGAGGTTGACCCCGGTACCTGGGCCAAGCTCAACGATGGTTCCGGTGAGGGCTCCAATGGTCTCCTTGAGGCGATCGCCGAAACGGCCACGGCTGCGCCACGCTGCGACGTCGAGTAGCGCTGCCTCGATGTGGCTGCGGATCCGGGGGCTGTCGAGGTCACGGGGAGTGGGTGACCCGGACACGTGCTACTGCTCCTTGGCGGAATTGTGATGGCGGATCACTTCGTCGACGATGAACCGCAAAAATGTCTCGCTAAAGGTCGGGTCGAGTCCGGCTTCATCAGCCAGGGATCGCAGCCGTGCGATCTGTACTTGCTCTCGATCGGGGTCTGCGGCTTGAAAGCCAACGCTGGCTTTGTGTGCACCAACACGCTTGGTGATCTTGAAGCGCTCGGCGAGTAGATGGATGAGCGCGGCGTCGATGTTGTCGATGCTCGCACGGCATTCACGCAGAATTGGGTCGTCGTCCACGGCCAGCATCGTATCCAACCCACGCCCGACGGACGTGTCGAGTAAAAACAGGTGTCAGATGTTCTAGAGTTCGTGCAATGGCAGATGACGCACATGTACCGACCCCAGCCAAGATCGTCACGGTCTCCGACGGGGTGGTCTACGGGACCCGCGAAGATCGTTCGGGAGCAACCCTTGAAGAGCATTTGACGGCTTCGGGGTACGAGGTTGTCGAACGGGCCGTTACCGAGGACGGCACGGAGCCTGTTCGGTCCACGCTGGTTCGCCTCGCCGACGGATTCAACGGGGTCATCGTCACCACTGGGGGCACGGGGTTTGGCCCGAGAGATCTGACCCCGGAGGGAACTCGCGCGGCCATCGACCGCGAAGCCCCGGGGTTGGCCGAAGCCATGCGCCTGGTGAACCCGTTGGGCCGGCTGAGTCGGGGAATCTGCGGCACGATTGGCGAAGCGCTCGTGATCAACACTCCAGGATCGACCAAGGGCTGCGTCGAAACCTTCGATGCGGTCGCCGATGTCATCCCACATGCTGTGCGCCTGATGGTGGACAACAAAGACCCTCACCCACACGCAGAAAAGCCATCTGACCCTGCCCATGGCTAACGGTTCCCATGGCTGAGAACGCCATCGCCGATACGGATGCGTTTCGCGCATCGATGATGCGCCGCGCCATCGCAAATGCGGCGAGCGCACGTTTGCGATCACGACCGAACCCATGGGTTGGCGCAGTGCTCGTCGATCCGAGCGGTGGAGTCTACGACGGTGCTACCGAACGTCCGGGGAGTCGTCACGCTGAACGGGTTGCCATCGACGCAGCGGGCGAAGCCAGCCGCGGCTCTACGTTGTTCACCACGCTCGAACCGTGCAATCACACCGGACGCACCGGCCCGTGTTGCGAAGCGATCATCGACGCCGGAGTGAGCCGGGTAGTGATCGGTGTTCTCGACCCTGATCCGCTGGTGAGTGGCCACGGGATCGAGGCGTTGAATTCGGCGGGAGTGGACGTAACGCTCGGCGTCGAAGCCGCTGCGGTGGCCACGCAGTTAGCGTCATATCTGACGCACCGAGCCACGGGTCGCCCACGCGTCATCCTCAAATTGGCGATGACGCTCGATGGCAATATCGCAGCGCCGGACGGCACGAGCCAGTGGATCACTGGCGCCGAAGCCCGACGCGACGTTCATCGGCTTCGGGCCGAGTCGGATGTGATTGTGGTCGGTAGCCAAACGGTTCGCGCCGACGATCCCTCGCTGACGGTTCGAGACTTCACGCCGTCGGAGTCCGAGGCTGAGGTTGCCTCGCTCGATCCGTGGCGAGTGGTGCTTGGAGCGACTGCGGCGCAGCTCGAAGACGGAGCAAGTACGGCCCCGTATGAATCCTGGAACGGCGGTCTCGAAGCGCTACTCGACGACCTCGGCGGTAGAGGTCACCTCCAAGTGATGGTCGAAGGTGGAGGAGCGACCGCAGGATCGTTCCATCGTGCCGGGCTGGTCGATGAGTATTGGCTGTATATGGCACCCGCAATCATGGGCGGTGACGACGGCCGTAAAGCCTTCGCCGGCGAGGGGACCCCCACCATGGCCGACATCGAGCGAGGCCGGTTCATCGAGGTCATCCAACTCGGGGACGACATCCGGATTCGATACTCAGCCAATCCTGATTAGAGGCTCTCGACACTCCAGGTGGCGGGGTCGACGATGTTGCCGAGATGGATGTGCCAGCGACGCGACTCGCCAGCCTCGACCTCTTCGTCGAGTCGGAACATGCGGTTGCCCCAACTGGTCGGTGCTTCGAGGGGCGACGTAGTGAGCGTCGTGGCGTCGTCGAAAGATGTGGCGAACCAGACGCATAGGCCATCGATGATCATGTCGGAGTGCGCTTCTCGGGCCACGACGTGGTCCACCGGTAGTGCCGAAGCCGATTCGAGGGTCGCCAAGTCGAAATCGAGGATCGGCTCGGGCGTCCCCATGGTGGCTTCAACCGCACCCTTCTGCACCCACAGCTGTTCGGTGCGTCCCGTGTCATAGCGGGCGGCGGTGTATGAGCGTTCGGTGGCGCTGAGGTCGATGTGGTCAGGCAGCTCGATGTTCCAGAATCGGCGAACTCGCCGAGATTCGTGAAAGGAGACCGGCTCGACGAAGAGCTGGAACTTCGCAGGCAGGATGCGTCCGCCTGGAGCGAGCACCCGATTGCGGAGGTCGAGCAGGTTGTCGAGCATGTTCTCGTTGAACAGCTCATCGCCCATCTGCTCGTGAAGCACCACGTCTACCTTCTCGGGCGGAGTGAACTCGCGACTGTTTGCCTGCACGAACTCGATGTTGGTGATGTTGTTGTGCTGGGCGATCTCGCGTGCGACGTCGATGAAGTCGGAATGCTCTACCGCGTACACCTTTGACGCACCGGCTTTGGCGGCCATAAACGCGAGCAATCCAGTGCCGGTGCCGAGGTCGAGCACCACATCGCCCGGCTGAATGTTGCGATGGATTCCCTGGTGGTACGCCTCGACTCGCACGGAGTCGCTGAGCATCTCCTCGTGCTCGGACAAGCCAGCAAAGTTGGTCTCGTTCATGAGGTCGTAGACGACCCGCATCAGCCATTCGTTCGACGCAAGCTTCGACGCTCCAAAGCCCAGCGCCGAACGGAGATTGCGTGTAGCTGCCTGGGTTACCCGAGTTCGCATGATCGAAGGCTAGTTCCCGACGGTAGGTTCCCTTCATGGCGCACATTGATCTCAGTCACATCATCACCAATGGCATGGTGACCTATCCGGGTTTGCCTGCGCCGGAGATCACTGACCACCTGACGCGCGAGGCAGCCGAAGAGATCTACGGCCCGGGGATCACGTTCCAAATCGGCATGGTGAACCTGTGTACGAACACCGGCACCTACATCGATGTGCCATTCCACCGTTTCGCGGACGGACACGACCTGACCGAACTCGACCTGGCCCGTGTGGCGAGCGTCGATGCAGTTGTTGTCGAGGTAATGGGAGAGCAACGCATCGAGCTCAACGCTGACGCACTCGGTGATGTGCGGGGCAAGGCTGTACTCATTCGCACCGATCATTCACGCCACTTTGGGACCGAGCAGTACCTGGTTGATCATCCCTATCTCACCGCGGCATCAGCGGAGCTTCTCGTCGAGCTCGGTGTTGCCTGTGTGGGCATCGACTCGTTGAACATCGATTCGACCGAGGGTGGCCAGCGTCCCGTGCACACGACGCTCCTAGGCGCCGAGATCCCCATCATCGAGCACCTGACCAACCTCACGGCCCTACCTGCGCGCGGCGCGACGTTCACCGCCGTGCCTCCAAAGATCGAGGGCGCGGGCACGTTTACCGTGCGCGCATTTGCCACGCTCGCCGACTAGGCGAGGTCTCGTTAGGGCGCCAGAGCGTCGGTGTTCAAGGCCACGATGTCGGTGGCCCCGATCTTGCGCAACGAGGTGAGGTTGCCCCACAGGTTCGCCCGCTTGACCACGATGTGTGCAGCGACGAGGTCGTCGCGGCCCGACAGGGGCAGGATCGTTGGGGCTGCAAGGCCGCCGAGTAACTCGGAGAGCTCGTCGACCTTGTCCTTCGGGATGTGGAGCATCACGTATTGGGTGTGGCGGGCATTCAGCGCTGCTTCGAGGCGCCGCTTCATGGGCGCTATCTCGGCATCAACGTTGGCGTTCCACTGGAAGGTCGCCTGACAGGCCTGTCCTTCTTCGAGAACGCGGAGATGGTTGCGCTGCAGGCTTCCACCGGTCTCGCGCAAGTCGACGATCGCATCGGCCATCCCGACCGCACACACACCTTCGAGTGAACCGCCCATTCCCACCACGTTTGCCTCGACACCTTGTGAGTCGAGCCAGCGGTTCGTCCACGCAGGTAGGTGCGTGGCGACAGTGGCACCAGCGAGATCGGCGAAGGTCTCATAGGTCGAGTCCTTGCGAACGGCAACGATGAGATCGGATTTGGAGAACCCAAGCTCCATGGTGGGCCAGTCTTCGAGTTCGTTCTCAAGAGCCGTATCCGTAGAGATAAACGCGGCATCGAGGCGACCGCGACACAACCATGCAGCGGCGTCTCGAGGTCGCATCTCGATGAACTCGATGTCGTTGATCGTGGCCGACGCGTTCTTGTTCGCAAACCGGCTACTGGAATAGCCAGCGTGCGCGAGCAGCTCGAGTACCGATTCTCGGAGGCGACCCTTAGACGGGATAGCGATACGCATTACTGGTTATTGGCCGCGACAAATGCCTGCTGAAGCTGCTGCAAGGCGGAGCGGAGGGTTGCTTCGTTCTCTCCGAGACGATCTTCCAAGCCCTCGACCAACGCAGCTAGCGCGTCGATGGCAAGCGAAGCCTCGTTCAGGTTCGGTGGGTTCTGACGTAGGTGGATGGCGGCAAGCTCGTACATGCCCATCGCGTGGTTGGCGATGACGACCTCTGGGGGAGTGGTTGCCAGCTGTCGTTCGGTTTCGGCCATCTGCACAACAGCCTGTTCAAGTTGCGCCCGCTCCTCGTCGCTCAGATCGTCGAGCGATGGAATTCCCAGGGCTGCAGCGAGCGCCTCTTCGTCAATCTCTGGGGCTCCCTGGTCCGCTGGCGGGGCGGCGGCAGCTTCCTGTGGTGGAGCAGCTTGTTGTTTGTCGCGGGGCACTTCGTGCTCGCCACCTGGGGTCCAGAGGCTCATGTTGGCTTTGTCCAATCGTGGAATCGATGATTTTGTACCGTCCTAGCCTATGCTGGGTGCTGCAAAACTTGTTCTGGAAGTGGACCCTTTGGTCCCGCCCAGCCACTTGCGGGTGCGCTGGGTCTCGATAACGGCCACGCAGCGAGCTATCGCTGTCGGTTCGTTGTGGTGACCCATCGTGCCAACTTGCGGCAAAGAACCCGATGGAAAGGATCTGCCATTGAGCAGTGATCGTCATAGCTGACAGGGCCGACGCCCGAGTCAACGACCGCATTCGTGCACGTGAAGTATTACTCGTTGGACCTGAGGGCGAGAAGATGGGTGTTCGCTCCACTCCTGAGGCACTCCGAATGGCGGCCGACATGGGACTCGATCTGGTTGAGGTGGCTGCGAAAGCAAACCCACCTGTGTGCCGGATCATGGACTATGGAAAGTACAAGTACGAACAATCTCAACGCGAGAAGGAATCTCGCAAGAAGAGCACGAACATCACCGTCAAGGAGATGAAGTACCGGCCCAAGATCGGGATCGGCGACTTCGACACCAAGACGAAGAAGGTCGAAAAGTTTCTCGGCGAAGGCTCCAAAGTCAAAGTCACGATCATGTTCCGTGGTCGTGAGATGCAGCATCCAGAACTGGGTCGCCGCATTCTTGATGATGTAGCCGATCGCGTTGTCCATCTGGCCAACGTCGAATTCGGTCCGAATCTCGAAGGCCGAAACATGGTCATGGTCCTCGGGCCAGACAAGAAAAAGCTCGCTGCAGTCAAAAAGGCAAAGGACGAAGCAGAAGCGGCAGAGGCCGCTCTCGCCGAGACCGACGCTGACATGGACGACAGCTCGGCTTCCAATTCCGAAGAAGAGTGAGAAAGAGGTTCTCATGCCAAAGCAAAAGAGTCACAGCGGCGCTTCAAAGCGCTTCAAGAAAACCGGCAGCGGCAAGCTGCGTCGCAACAAGGCCAACCGTAACCACATGCTCGAGAAGAAGTCCTCGAAGCGTAAGGCACGGTTCCTCGGCGATGCCGACGTTGCCAAGGCCGATGCACCGAACATCGAAAAGATGCTCGGTAAGTAACCACACACTTTCTACGTAGGTAAAGGAGATACACCATGGCACGCGTAAAGCGTTCGGTAAACGGTCGTAAGAGCCGTAAAGCCACTCTGAAGAAGGCCAAGGGTCATTACGGCAACAGGAGCCGCTCGTTTCGCTCAGCGAACGAGTCGGTTATGCACGCAGGCAACTATGCCTTCCGTGACCGTCGTGCTCGCAAGGGCGAAATGCGTCGATTGTGGGTGCAGCGCATCAACGCTGGCTGCCGTCTGCATGACACCAGCTACAGCCGCTTCATCTTTGGTCTCAAAGAGGCCGGCGTCGAAGTCGACCGCAAGGTCCTTGCCGATCTGGCCGTCAACGAACCAGAAGCATTCGCTTCGTTGGTCGAGACCGCTAAGGAAGCAGCTGCTCAAGCAAACGAGGGAGCAGCAGCCTGATTCTCGAGCTTTCCGCTCGGAACCCTCGGGTTGCAGACGTCCGGCGTCTGCTGCGCCAAAGAGCGCAGCGGCGCCGGACGTCTCGTTTTGTCGTGGAAACGCCAAAGCTTGTGGTCGAGGCGTTTGCATCGGGGCTGGCCGTCGAGTCGGTGATCGTGCCAAGCGACATGCATCCAGAACCCGAGATTGCCATGGCATGCGAAGAGACTCGGACGAAGCTGTTCTCGCTCGATGCCGATGCGTACGCCAAGTTGGCTGACTCTAAGACGCCGCAGCCTGCTCTCGCCGTCGTTGAGGCTCCGCCGCTGACGGTGGACGACCGTTTCGCCGACAACGGACCGGCGATGTATCTGGTGCTGGTCGATGTTGCCGACCCGGGCAATGTGGGCACTCTGATTCGTACCGCTGAAGCTTCGGGTTGTGCGGGCGTGCTGGTTACGAGCGAGACCGCCGACGTCTTGTCGCCCAAGGTCGTGCGTTCGTCGGCTGGGTCGATGCTGCGCGTCCCCATCGGCGAAGTCTCGCGAGGCGACATTGGGCCGGTGCTCGCGGACATGAACGCGCTGTCGGTCGCGACCGCGATGGACGGCGTGCCCTATGGCGAGTGGTCTGTCGAGCCTTCGGCGCGCGTTGCGCTGCTGCTCGGTTCAGAAGCGCATGGCGTGGGCGAGGATCTCACCGCCAGTTCCGACGTCACGCTGTCGATTCCCATGCATGGTGAGGTCGAGTCGTTAAACGTGGCTACCACCGGAGCGGTCCTGGCGTTCGCAATCCGGTCCGCACTCAGCTGAGTCTTAGTCGCCAGACAGGTTTAGGCGCCAGAGAGGTCCTAAGCGCCAGGGAGACAGTCGGCGATAATCGCTTCGCCGTCGATGCCCATGTCTTCCAGGTCACCACGCAGGACATCTATCGTCCCAGCGTCGCTCCCGGACGCATGGGCGAGGCACATGGCGAGATCGTCATTCATCGCGACCTCGTTCCAGAGTCCTGGGTCGACAGTTTCGACAGCATCGACGAAAGCGAGTGCCGGCGGAACCACGGTGGGCGTTGGAGCCTCTGGCGTGGTCGATGATGACCCGCTGGCGCACGCGCTGAGCGCAAGTGCAGCGGTTGCGGCGAGGCCGAGAAGTCTCAAACGGACAGACATACCCGTCCCGTCGGCAGCCGTACGCCGAAATGAAGGACTTTGGAATCTGTGGCCCCTCAGCGGACGATAGGCATGCTGACTGACCACAGATTGTCTAGATGTAGATGGTGTCTATGCGTCGGATCGGTGGGCGCTTCGGGCAGAATATTCGACGTGGAACTTGCGCCTCTCGTCGACCGAGCGTCGACCGAAATCTCAGCAGCCGACAACCTTGACTCGCTCGCCGATGTCGAGCGTGCCTTTATTGGCAAGAAGGGGGAGTTTGTCGGCCTCAAGAAGACGCTCGGCTCGCTCGAACCCGAGGAACGTAAATCGGCCGGTCAGGCACTCAACGAGGCAATGTCGACCGTCGGTGCTGCAATCAAAGAGCGACGCTCTGAACTGTCCCGCATTGCTGAGGCTGAAAAGCTCGCTACCGAACGCCTGGACCTCACCGAAGTCATGGGCGAGATGCAGCGGGGTCACGCTCACCTGGTCACCCAAGCGCGCGATCGACTCGAAGACGTGTTTGTTGGCATGGGCTTCACCGTTGCCGAAGGCCCCGAGGTCGAATCGGCCTGGTACAACTTCGAAGCGCTCAACATCCCCGAATGGCATCCCGCTCGCGGCAGTTTCGACACGATCTTCGTCGACCTCGGCGAACCCGAAGAGGTCATGCTGCGAAGTCACACCTCACCGGTGCAGATCCGCACGATGGAGAACGAGAAGCCACCCATCTACATCGTGGCTCCCGGCCGTACCTTCCGCACCGACACCGCAGATGCCACCCATCTGCCCGCCTTCAACCAAATCGAGGGCTTGGTCATCGACAAGGGCATCGGGCTCGGCGACTTGGCCGGAACCATCGAGAGCTTCGTGAAAGCGTTCTTTGGCCACGAGGTCAAGACCCGCCTACGCCCCAGCTACTTCCCGTTCACCGAACCGTCGGCGGAGTTCGACATCAGCACGCCGGCGGGCGACTGGCTCGAACTTGGCGGCTGCGGTGTCGTGCACCCCAAGGTTCTGCAAAATTGCGGCATTGATCCAGAGGAGTGGCAGGGCTTCGCCTTTGGCTTCGGCATCGACCGCCTCGCCGTCATGCGCTACCAACTCGACGACATCCGAGAGCTCGTCAAC
The DNA here is from genome assembly GCA_964441145.1 of uncultured Acidimicrobiales bacterium. Taxonomy (GTDB): domain Bacteria; phylum Actinomycetota; class Acidimicrobiia; order Acidimicrobiales; family SHLQ01; genus SHLQ01. The sequence goes on along the minus strand of CAYTUB010000012.1, from coordinate 6,447 downwards.
AACGACGTCCGCTTCCTGCGGCAATTTTGATCCGCATGCAGCGAACCCTGCGGGTTCGTCCCCACTCAGCTCCCTCCACTTCCGCTTCGAAACAAAAGGTCTGTAACCGATGAAAGTACTGCTTTCTTGGCTTCAAGAATTCGCTCCTGGAATCCAAGGCGACCCAGTCGAGCTTGGCGAAAAGTTGAGTGCGCTCGGCCTCGCTGTCGAAGAAATGACGATCACCGGTCAGGGCCTCGATGGCATTGTGCTGGCCAAGGTGCTCGAGCTGTCTCCACACCCTGACGCCGACAAGATTCAGCTTGTCCAAGTCGATTCGGGCGATGGGCAACCGCTGCAGGTGTGCTGCGGTGCGTTCAATATGTCCGTCGGTGACCTAATCCCGTTCGCCACTGTCGGTACCACCATGCCCAACGGCATGGAGATCGGCGTACGCAAGATGCGTGGCCAAGAAAGCAACGGCATGTGTTGCTCGGCCGCCGAGATTGGGATGGGGGCAGACTCCGATGGGATTCTGCTGCTCACCGAGACGGCCGACGACTCGATGGTCGGTCAACCGATCACCTCCGCACTGGGTGTCGAAGAAGACGTCCTCTACGACCTTGAGGTCAACGCCAACCGACCCGACGCCATGTCGGTTGCCGGTGTGGCCCGAGACCTTGCCGCGGCGATGGACGTACCGTTCAGCTTCCCTGAGTACAGCGTCGAGCGCAGCGGTGAGAGTGTTGAGTCGGTCGCGAGCGTCGAGATCCACGACGCCGACCTCGCGGGACGTTTCGCAGCACGCGTGCTACGAAACGTCACTGTTGGCGAGTCGCCGCAATGGATGCAGAACCGCCTGCTCGCACTCGGCATGCGCCCCATCAACTCCGTGGTTGATATCTCAAATTACGTGATGCTCGAACTCGGACAGCCAAACCATGTGTTCGACCTCGACACTCTGCCCAAGGGGCACCTGAATGTGCGACGGGCGCGCGAAGGCGAGACGCTCATCACGCTTGACGAGGCCGAGCGAACCCTCATTGCCGCAGACGGCTTGATCAGCAACGCCGACGACGAAGGCGTAAGCCTTGCCGGCGTCATGGGCGGATTAGCCACGGAGGTCACCGAATCGACGAGCAACGTATTGCTGGAGATGGCGTGGTGGGATCCACCTTCGATTTCTCGGACGGTGAAACGCCTGAACCTTCCAAGCGAGGCGTCGACCCGGTTCCGTCGTGGCGCTGACTGGGGAGACAACATCGACCGAGCAATGGATCGCTTCTGCCAGTTGATCGCCGAAACGGGAGCCACTATCGCACCCGGACAGATCGACGTGGACGGAAATACTCCCGAGCAAGCGCACTCCACAGTGCGCGTCGCGAAGATCAATTCGGTTCTGGGAACCGAGCTCGACGCCGCAACGATGGTTAGCTATCTCACGGCGCTCGGGTTCACAAGCAGCGACGACGGTGACACGCTCACGGTGCAGGTCCCCAGCTACCGGTGGGATTCGATCGGTGAAAGCGCCGCCGAATTCGAACACAACATCGCCGAAGAAGTCGGCCGTGTGCATGGCTTTGAAGAGATCGAGAAGACGGTCCCAAAGGGCGAGCAAGCTGGGCATCTCAGCGAGTATCAAGCCGATCGACGTGTGGTTCGTTCGGTGTTGCTTGGCGCTGGATGCGACGAGACCCAACCCATGCCCTTCCTCGCCCCCGGCGACCTCGCGTTAGTAGGCCTGGAGGACGACGGCGTTCGACTCGCCAACCCGCTCGATGCCAACGAATCGGTGCTACGCACGTCGCTTCTGCCCGGTCAGCTCAAGGCCATTGCGTACAACCAGTCGCATCGAAACCCGCCCGTTCGGTTCTTTGAGATCGGTGCGGTGTTCCTTCCGCCAGCTGACGGTGATCTGCTGCCAGATGAGCGTGAGTATCTCGGCGTCGCGCTCGCTGGTGCGGAGGCTCCAGACGCCGTGTCGCTGCTCAACACCCTCGCGTCAGTGCTCGCATTGCCAAACGTGCAGGTCCGTAACGGCGACGCGCTACCTGGCATGCATCCGACACGGTCAGCTGAAGTTGTGATTGCGGGACGTAGTCGCGGTGTTGTTGGCGAGGTGGCCCCGTCGGTGCTTCGCGAGTACGACGTTGATGGGCGCGTCGCTTGGCTACAACTCGACCTTGGCGAGGTTCTGAACGGTCCAAGCGGCAAGCGAACCTATCGATCCGTCAGTAAGTTCCCGTCGAGCGATATGGATCTCGCCTTCGTGGTGCCCGAAGACGTCGGCGCCGACAAGGTGCGCAACACGATCTCCAAATCGGCCGGAAAGCTTCTGGTCGAACTCGACCTGGTCGATATCTACCGAGGTCAGGGCGTCGACGAAGGCAACCGCAGTTTGGCCTTCCGGCTGCGCTTCCAAGCTGACGACCGGACGCTCACCGACGATGAAATCACGTCGGCTCGAGAAGCCGTGATCGCAGCGGTAGCGAAAACCAACTCAGGCGTGCTCCGCTAGGGGGCCTGCGTCCCGCTACGCGGCGGAACGGAGCTCGACCGACTCGGGTGGTGTTTCGCTGATGATCCAGGCGGCGGTCGTTTGGAGCACTTCGGTGTCTTTGCCGCGGAATCGTCGGTTGACAGGAAGCGTCGAGAGCGCTTCGGCCGTCCCGGCTTGTGAGCTGAGATGGGTGAACAGAACCTGATGGCCGGCGCCGGTGAACAGTGCGAGTGTGTCGTCGTGGCGTAGTCGGTTCATGTACATGTACCGGTTGCCGGCAATGCGATCCCATGCGGCGTCGTCGTATTGCAGGAAGTTGATGTGTGAGATCGAGCTGTCTTGATGGGCGAAGTGATCGCTGTAGTCCACGAAGTGTGCGTGCGCTCCGCCTACGGCCTGGATCCGGGCTGACTCAACCAAGACATCGTGCAAGATCGACGGCGGTATGTGCTCAAAGACGGTGTAGGAGGTGATGAAATCGACCGACTGATCGGGAAGTCCGGTCGCCGAAGCATCGCCGGGTGCGATGTACTCGATTACTCCGGTCTGGAGAATCCGCTCACGCGAGGACGGAACCGGCAGCGCAAGAATCTCATCGAGTCGGTCTTCGTCGAGCAGGTCGCCAAACATCGAACGAACGCTGTTGACGTTGTGCTGCATATAGCTAATGCCGCCGTTGAGTAGTTCGTCTTTCACGTACGGGTTGAGGTCGATCGTGACGGTTTGTTCGGCGCCCATCAGCCAGAAGGCGAGCGGGGTGAAGGGTGCTCGGCCGGTGCCGACCTCAAGAAAACGCTTGCCAACCGGGTCGTACCCGTGGTCGGTGAGGCGTCGCCACGTTTTCACTCCGGCCGAGAGACGACTCATCGGGTCGAAGTTCTGGAAGCCCCCGAACCGGCGTTGCATCTCGTAGTACGCGGCGTAGGAAAGGTCGTCGGGAAGCTTCGCAATAGCTTTCTGAATGGCGGCCTTTTGTTTCCAACGCATCCCCTCCAATCGGAGTGAACGCTGACGGTATTAGCTGGGACAGTTAGGGGCAGTCCCTAACTGTCCCAGTTGGCTGGACTCGAACCCAGTGGCCGAGGAGCCGAGGCGATCTGACCTGATGGGGGTAGAGGAAGCGTCAGGGTGCCGAACTCCGATGGCATCTCCGCAACGGCGCCCGACGGCACATCTGGCTTGGTGGGCGTGAACGCTTCCGGCCCGCCGAGGCCGACGAGCCAGTTGCGGGTGCGTAGCAGCGACAAGCGCACGAGCCAGGTTCCGCCCACCTCACGTTGGTGTTGCCTCATCCGCTCGGCGGCATAGGCAGCGAGCATGCCAGTGGCGTAGTCGAGGGCCTGCACCGGAAGCGGCGTCGGGGTGTTGGCCCCGGCAGCCACCCGACCTGCTTCCACAATGCCTGTCGTGGACTGGATGATCGAATCGAATCCTCGGCGGCTGCCCCATGGGCCGACCCAGTCGAACGCATTGATCTGCACGACGATTGAGCCTGGCGCCGCAGCATCGACACCAAATCCGTGGCCCGCTAAGGCGCCCGAGCGGTAGCTGTCGATCCATACATCGGCGGCATTGAGCAGATCACGAAAGCTCGCAGCGTCGTGGCGGTCGCGGAGGTCGAGGTAGGCGTTGCGTTTACCCGACCCCGAGACCTGCACGCACATGGGCACGTGCGGAAGGTGTTCGGCGCCGACCCGCAGGACGTCGGCACCATGATTCGCAAACGTCTGGCTAGCAACCGGCCCAGCGAGGACCCGCGTGCAATCGAGGACCCGAGCGGGACCGTCGTGAGTTCTTGGCGCGGCCTCACCGATCTTGGTTACCTCCAGTAGTGGGAGCGTCGAGGTCGCGTGTGCATGAGGGTGGTTGTCCCACTCCTCCATGGTTCGCAGGTATGCGCCGATCAGGCCCGAATCGATGAGCGCCGACTCGAACGCGAGTGGATCCCACTTGAGAATCGCCTCCTGGACCGAGGCGCGGGTTGGCTCGCACCCCAACAGCGCAACGACCCCGTCCGCATGGTGTTCAAAGTTGCAGTGCAGCTGGATGGTGCGGTCGCCTTGTGTGTCGTAGTAGCCCGACAAAGGCGCCCAACCGGGCACAACTTCACCGTCGAGGAGCACTCGACCAATAAAGGTTGCAGCGACCCGCTTCGCATCGACTGTCGTGTCGCCAAACGCGGATGCCACGGCAGCCGCGGACGTCATGGCGGCCAGGTCAACATCGAACGCCGACGCGAAACCTGGCGATCCGATGATGTCCAAGTGCGAATGGTCGAGCGCCACGGCGGGGAGGATCGAATCGATATGTTTCAGCTGCCCGAAGACTGACTCCATATGACCAAGCTAGTTCTTCGAGAGACCGAGATCTGATCCATACGAAGGCTGAACCGCGGATGAAATCGGTTGGTGCGGTACGTTTCGGGGATGGACGAAACCGTGCGAACCGTCGCAGAAGAGCGAGCGCATCGCAAAGCGCAGGTAGGTATGGGGTATCGCCTCTTTGCTGCGTATGGCTGGGGCGACGACGGCGCCGGACACATCACGGCGCGCGATCCCGAACTGACCGATCACATGTGGCTGCTCGCTGGTGGTGTGGCCTTTCGTCATGCCACTCCGGAAGCTCTCGTGTTGGTGGGCCCGGATGGGGCGATCGCAGAAGGTGTCGGGGGAGTGGGATACGAGAGTGGCCGGTCAAGAGACCATTCGGGTTACAACGTCACTGCGTACAACATTCATCACCCGATTCACATGGCTCGCCCCGATGTGGTGTGTGCAGTACATACCCACACTGCGTACGGCACACCCCTCGCTGCACTCGTGGAGCCACTGAAAATGGTGAGCCAAGAGTCCTGCGCGTTCTACGATGATCAAGCGATCTACGAGGGGGAAGACGTCGATGTGCGTGACGTCGACGGTGGTGCCCGTATTGCAGCCGCCCTAGGCCCGAACCGCCTGGTCTTCCTCGCGAACCACGGGATGCTCACCGTCGGGGCATCGGTGGCGGCTGCACTGGGGTTCTTCTTTCTCGCCGAGCGGGCAGCGGAAGTCCAGATGAAAGCGCCCGCGGCTCGGGTGATCTCGGATGCCGCCGCTGCTGCAACCTACGACGGGTACGGCCACGAGAGCACTGGCGAGCTCGTCTTTGACTACCTGGTTAGCAGCCGACTGGACGACTAGACGCAGCCCCCGGCTCGCTGTGCGTAGTGAAGTAGCTTACAGAGTGACGCTCCCCGGGTTCATCACGCGGCGTCGGCATGGCTAGGGTCTGCATTTGTGACCGATGAGACCGAAGCGACTACGTTGAGCGGTTGGGGAGAGGGTGACAGTTCAGCTATCGCTACCGCGGTGCTGTCCGCTGAAGTGCGCGCACTGCAGCGCCAGATTCGCGAGTTGCGTGCGGAGAACGTGTCGTTGCGCCGGAAAGCGCAACGCGCTGCTGACCTAGTCGCAGCGCTCGACGTTGAGCAGGGCGTGGCCGAAGCCGATCGGCCGTTGCCGCTGCCAGACCCCGACGTGCGCGGGCAAGAGGTTGAGGCTGCTGAGGTCGACCCCTTCCCGTGGGTCTATCGACCGCCGCGGCCGACGCGAAAATGGGAGCGCTACATTCGTGACCCTGAGCCGACTCCGGGCGTTGCGGTTGCTGAGGTGACCACACTTGGGTCTTTGCCATCAGGGAGTGCGAAGAACCCACCGTTCACTACAGGCACATGAGAATTCTGCATGAATATGCAATATTCTGAATGATCATGTAGGCTGGCCGGATGGCTGAGCCAGGAACCACCACAAAACGCGTCGGCATCGTTGGAGCCTCGGGCTACACGGGCACCGAGTTGCTACGCCTTATCGACGGACATCCGAGCTTAGAGCTTGCGATCGCTACTGGCGATTCGAAAGCGGGAACCAAGATCGCCGATCTGTACCCGAGCTTGGCCGCAGCCTACGGCGACCGCGTCTACGAGCCCTTTA
>CAYTUB010000011.1:0-50320 GCA_964441145.1 uncultured Acidimicrobiales bacterium | reverse complement strand
ATACAAGGGCGTCAGCCTTGTGGCCGTTGACCATGTATTCGACCGAGTCGGCAATCAGTTCACGGCTCGGAAGGCTGTAGAGCATTCCGGAGTGACCCATGGCAATGCCGTCGTCGACGGCAATAGTGTTGAACTCTTTGGCAACGCCACCGGCCTTCTCGATTTCTCGGGCGACGAGTTGGCCCATGTCCTTGAGATGGACGTGGCCGGGCACGAACTGTGTGAAGCTATTGGCCACCGCAATGATTGGCTTATTGTCGAAGTCGTCATCGGTCATGCCGGTCGCACGCCAAAGAGCGCGTGCGCCCGCCATGTTGCGACCACCGGTTGATTCGTGAGAACGGAACTGAGCCATGACCCAATTCTAGATCGAAGACACCGCCGATCGGGAAAGCGATCGACCTATCCAGCAGGCAGCACCCGATCTTCAGATGGGTTGCAGACGAATCGTTGCTCTGGTACCTCGAGCAGCTCGGTGATCTCCTCGGAGCGAACAGCGAAGGAGCGATCGTCGCTAGTTGTGGACCGGCCAAAGATGATGCCGATCAACCGACCGCGATCGTCAAACACGCCGGCACCGCTATCACCTAGCTCGACGGTGGCATCGATCTCGAAGCCGAACCGGCTCGACCGCACGGTCGAACGTTCTTCCTCGATGCGGATCTCCAGGCGTCGGGTGATCTCCGCCGACCGCACAACGCCCTCCCCGTTGGCGTACCTGACCGGTTCCCCAGTTTGGGCAACCCCCAACTGCAGCGCCGAAGCAACGACGCCCGGGACGTCGAGAAGTGCGAGGTCCGTCCTTGGGTCTAGCCCAATGATCTCGGCTGGGCGAGAAACGCCATCGATGCTGACCACTACCGAACCTGCACCGATGACGGTGTGGGCGGCCGTAAGCAATCGGGAGTCGTCTAGCACTACGGCGGTGCCGGTTGTGCCCGAGACAACCCCGCACGCTGTGGTCGAGACCAAGGCCGTGTGAGCCTTTGCGCGATCCGATACATCGACCCTTGCCACCCACGACACAAGGAAAAGGGCGAACGCCGTTATAGCGATCAGCCCGAACGCTTGCCTCATCGGGACACAATTGCGTCCATCTGCGACCGGTAGCGGTAGAGCACCGTGTAGATCCGGCCGTCGACCTTGTACTCGGCGTTGACCAGGTTCGATGCCATCAGTTCCATCTCGACCGTGAGCGGCAATCGAGACATTACTTCTACTGCGCGCTTACGGATTCGGCTCGCGCGCAGAAGAATGACGTGCTTCTCGGTACTGGCTAACACCCGGTACTCGGTGGTCGCGAGGATCCCAATGGCCGCACCGACACCGCCGAGCGCGATTCGTGATGGCCAACCTTCAAATTCGAGCACGGTCCCAAGAGCGACAAAGGCACCAAAGGCTGCGACACAAAAGGGAAGCCAAAGGCGATGCCGTGTCGACATGTACACGATCTGGTCGGGCGTCTCGTTGGCCCGAAGCTGCTCACGCACGGAGCGATGGAGTCCGATGTCGTGAATGGCCATGAGTTACTAATCGTACTGTTCGCCTCGAGGCGAGCGAGGCCCTACGGATGCAGGACCCCGCTCGCGTTCGGAGGGAAAGTTCGGCGCCGAAGCGCCTTGTATTAGATCGCCGTCTGCTGAGTCAGATACGACAGTTCAGCGAGACCGTGCCACTCAGAAACTGAGTCGCGGTACTCGCGCCATGGTCCGAGGATCTCGGCGAACCGAGCATCGTCAGCGGCGATCGAGTCGAGAACGTTCTCGGTCTCGGTCTTGAACGCTGCCATGATCTCGGGGCTGAACTCACGAACCTCGGCGAACTCCAGGATTGTCTGGAGGTCACGTGGGTTGGTCGTGTCGTAGACGGCCAAGCTGTTGAAGTTCGCGTAGACCGCTGCGGCTTCGATGGCTGCCTGGTACTGCTCAGGAAGCGAGTTGAACTCGTCAAGCGGGAACTGTACTTCGAGTGCGGTTCCTGGCTCCCACCAACCTGGGTGGTAGTAGAAGAGCTGCCCGTCGAACTCGTTGAGGCCGAGGATGAGGTCATCGGTCGGTCCCACGAACTCGGCCGCATCGATAGCGCCGGTCTGGATTGCTTGGAGGATTTCGCCACCAGGAAGCGAGACCTGCTCGCCGCCGAGGTTGTTGAGCACCTGGCCAGCAATTCCGGGGATGCGCATGGTGAGACCCTCGATGTCGCCAACCGTGTTGATCTCCTGGGAGAACCAGCCACCCATCTGACAACCGGTAGATCCAGCGGGGAAGCTGATCGTGCCGTGCGTTTCGGCGTTGAAATCGTTCAAGATTTCGAGGCCGCCACCCTGGTAGAGCCAGGCGTTTTGCTGACGCTGGTTCAGGCCGAAGGGAACTGCGGTGCCGAACTGTTGTACCGGGCTGATGCCGGTGTAGTAGTACGACGCGGTGTGACCGGCTTGGGCTCCGCCGTCTCGAACACCCTGAAGGACCTCGAGTGGAGGGGTTACTTCGCCACCTGGACGGGCCGTGATTCGGAACCGGCCGTTGGTAAGGCGACTTACCTGCTCCGCGAAGAACTCAGCCGAGCCAAAGAGCGTGACGAGGGCGGTTGGCCATGACGTAGCCATGTCCCACTCGATCTCTGGTGCGTCCTGTGCGGCTTCGATGATTTCGTCATCGCTTGGCCCATCCGATGCTTCGTCGGCATCGACAGCGTCGGCGCCGCCGCTCGCTGCGTCGTCTCCGCTGCCACATGCGGCGAGAATCGCCGCAGATGCGGCGAAGCCAGCAACGCCTACTCCTGCTTTACCGAGAAAGTTACGGCGTCCGATTTCGGAAGCTTCACCTTCTACGATCTGATCTTCTTGTTCCATGTTTCCCCCTCCGGGATTTGTTTTGTTTCGTTGCGTAGGGTCCTACGCCTCGATTTCGATGCCACCGAAGATGCGCATCGACCAGAAGGTGATGTCATCAACGAAGGCGAGAATAATGAGTGCGATCCCCTGAAGAACCATGAATGGGATCGCGCCCTTGTGGATGTCGGCCGTCTTAACCTCGGGCGGCGCGACGCTTTGTAAGTAGAACAGCGAGAACCCGACCGGGGGCGAGATGAAGGCCATGTTCAAGTTGACCGCCATGAGAATGGCGAACCACACCCGCTCGGCTTGAGTGAAGCCGAGCAAGTCCATGGCCGGCACGAAGATCGGCACGACGATGAACGTGATCTCGAGAAACTCGAGGTTGATGCCCAGCAAGAACACCGCGATCATCGCAATGATCACAAAGCCGGTCTTGCCTCCGCCTACCGAGGACAGCCATTCCGAGACTTGGTCGGCGCCGCCGAGCTGCTGGAACATCACCCGGAAGAAGGTTGAGCAAAAGAGCAGCGTCATCACCAAGATCGTGATGTTCGCCGTGGAGACGCCCGCAGCTTTCAGCGCCGTTGGCGTGAGTTTCCATTCCGGCTCGATGTGGGTCGCGCCCTCCTTTAAGAGCCGGTTGTCGACCAGCCGGTTCAGACCGGTCAAGATCAAAGCGCCAAGAACACCAACCGCACCTGACTCCGATGGAGTGGCGATTCCCGAAAAGATCGAGAAGAGCACGCCGACGATAAGCGTGACCGTGGGAATGATCGATACCAAGACCTCGGTGCCGAGCATCTTGGTCATCGCCATGATTCCGAAGAAGAGAGCGAAGGCAACCCCGGACACGATGAGCGAGAAGGTCAACGCGTTGTCGACATCGGGGCTCGCTCCTCGAAGGATCGTCACCAGGAAGACCATGAGCGAAAGAACCGCCGCCAGGAATGCCTTTGTTGCAATCGAGGGGTTTCCGGCGAGCTTTCGTTCCTCGGGCGGGAGGGCAGGTCCGCGCTCGGGCGAAATGTAGGAAGCGCCGAGCACGTAGAGCACGTAGAGCCCCGCCAACAGCAACCCCGGCAAGAGGGCACCTGCGAACAAGCCAAGGATGCCGACGCCGAGCTGGTTGGCGAGCAGGATCAACACGATCGACGGCGGCAGTAGCTGAGCGAGTGTTCCCGATGCGGTGATCGCGCCGGTAGCGAGCTTGTGGTCATAGCCAAGGCGCACCATGGTGGGCAACGAAAGCAGCCCCATCACGATCACCGTTGCTGCGACAACGCCGGTCGCTGCGGCAAGCAGCGTTCCCACGATCACCACGGCCGCAGCCACACCGCCGCGCAGTGGGCCCATAAGCAGACCGATCGCGTTGAGTAATCGTTCCGCGAGACCGGATCTCTCCAAGATCCCACCCATGAGAACAAATAGGGGAACCGCGAGCAGGGTCGGGTCGCTGATGGCACCAAACCACTGCGTGGGCAGGACGTTCAGTGATTCGACACGAAACGCTCCGGTGATGTCACCAATGAAGGAGAAGAGCAGGGCGATGCTCGCAAAGGAGAACGCCACGTTGTAGCCGGTCAGAATGAGACCCATGAACAACGCGAACATCAGCAGCGCGAGGAATACACCCCAATCGAGGCCCAGGAAGCTTTCAATCATCGATTATTCGATCCTCTGGAATTCATCGGTCGCTGCGAGTTGTGCGTAGTCACGCTGGCCCATCAAGACAAAGCCGGTCTTGATGACCTGAGCGGTGATCTGGAGAAAGAACAACACGAAGCCGACGAGGATGATGGCTTTGATCGGGCCGACGGGAAGCTGATCCGCGTCAGGGGCTTGCTCCCAGGTTTCCCATACTCGCCAACCCGACGGCCAGACGCCGTCGCCGCGGCGGCGTCCAAGTGCTCCCGCCGAGGAGGTCTGCAGCACCTGAAAGCTCACCCACAGGAAAGGAAGCAACAGCACGGTGTGCAACACAAAGTCGAGCCAAGCCTTCGTGCGGTCGGTCCATTCCGCCCACCAGAAATCGATGCGTGGGTTGACCTCAGCCTTGACACCGTGGTTCAGCCCGAGCAGTGCGATGAGGGCGAATGTCTGCCACGCCAATGCCGTGAGCTGACCGAGCAGGATGTCCTGGTCAAAGAAGGGGTTGAGGTATCGGGTAACGACGTTTATCAGCTGCACGATGAACACGACCCAGGCAAGAATCCAGACGATGGCCTTGGTGACCGCGCTGAAGGACTCCAGGAACGCACGCACTGCGTTGAGAGCAGGCGGCGACAAAGACAAGCCAAGGACCGCAATGAAAAAGATCCAGTGCCCGATCTGGAAGTTGCCAAAGAGCCGCTCGGTATCGAAGGCGAGGTGGCCGATGATCGCAACGATGAGCACCAACCCTGCCACGAAGCCAATCGGGTGGACCTTGGTGAAGATCTTCAGCGCTGGAGTGTCCGACGACGTGTCGAGTTCGCGCACTGCACCTGCCGAACTTGAAAGCAACTCATCGACGGCATCGCCATCGAGATTCTCAAGTCGTCCGTCTTCACTCGCGACGTCGTCGACATGCTCGCTACCGTCACCGGAAGCAACCTCTATTGAATCGGACACTCTGTTCCCCCCTGGGGTCAACAGACTTGCGTGTCCATCGTCACAAATCAAACCAGGCGAGTTGGTTTTTCGTGTTAGGCGGAGCTACGAGTCGTTGCGGCGTTCGTGGAGGGCACGCAGTTCAGCGTCGAGATTCGAAGCTTCGACGCGAGCGGTGCGAGCCATACTCGCCGATACGAGTGCCTGAAACATCATGTGGCTCGTAAAGCCAAAGGTCGCCAAAGCGAGGACAGTAACCATCGAGTACGCGATAACTTCAACCATCAGCATGGTGACCTAGTCGGCAGCGACCGGGTGATTCTCAACCTTCCGGTATGGAAAACCCTCCAAATTTGGGTCCCTCACCCTGGCTAACGAGCATAGGTTCCTCGCCGATAGGCCTCTATGGCAGCTGAGCGACGACTCATCGGGCGAACAACAACACTCGTGGACGCCGAACTTCGGTGGAAAACGAAGCGTGTCGTCGCAGGCGCCAAGGACCACCGCATCAAGGTGACGACCCTCGATCTATCCGTTGCGGGCGCCCAACTAATGGCCCACACCAAAGCGGCGTTGCCACCAGGTGCATCGGCCCTGCTGGTTATTGACGGAGTGGCATGCGTGGCTCGAGTCAAAGGGGTCATGGTGAGCGACTCAGGACGTCAGATACTGCGAGTGCAGTTCGAAAACGTTTCAGCCGAGTTCCATTCGCTCATCGAGAACTGGCTCAAGATGGCAGCCGGCGGCGCCAAGTTCGGTGGACGGGCCGCCTAGACCTCCAAGATGATGGCGTCGCCTTGACCGCCGCCCCCACACAGTCCAGCTGCACCGATTCCGCCGCCGCGTCGCTTCAGTTCATGTGCCAGCGCGAGCGTGATGCGATTTCCGGACATCCCCAGTGGGTGCCCAACAGCGATTGCGCCGCCGTTGACGTTCACGATGTCGGTTGACACTCCCAGGTCGGCAGCCGATGCGAGACCGACCGCAGCGAACGCTTCGTTGATCTCGTAGAGGTCGATGTCGGCCACTTCCACCCCGGCGATTTGTGCTGCCGCTCGGATCGCCCGAGAAGGCTGCTGAAGTAGCGAGCAGTTATCGGGCCCGGCGACCATGCCGTATCCAAGGACGGTGGCGAGCGGATCGACACCCAAGGCCTCCGCGTTCTGGCGGCTCGTCACGATCATCGCCGAGGCACCATCGGAAAGCTGTGAGGCGTTGCCAGCGGTGATCGTTCCATCCTTGACGAACGCTGCTCGCAGTCCGGCCAGCGACCCAGCGTCGGTTCCCGCGCGCACCCCTTCGTCATCTTCGAAAGCAATCGGGTCGGCTTTGCGTTGCGGCACGGAAACCGTGAAGGTCTCGCTACGCAAGATGCCATCTTTGATCGCTCGAGCAGCACGGTCATGTGATGCAGCAGCAAACTCGTCTTGAGCCTCGCGAGGTATCGCATCGGCAGCTGCGTACACGTCGGTCGCCTCACCCATGATCTTTGACTCGACAGCGCAGGTGAGCCCATCGAATTGCAGTGAGTCGACGAGTTGTCCATCGCCGTAGCCGTACCCAGTCCGGCTCTTCATGAGCAGATGAGGGCTGTTGCTCATCGACTCCATTCCGCCCGCGATCACCGTCGCGGCTTGGCCGGTCATGATCTGCATCGAGGCGTAGTTGATTGCTTGCATGCCCGACAGGCACACCTTGTTCACCGTCGTGGCGTTGACGGTTAGCGGCACTCCACCCTTGACCGCCGCGTTGCGAGCGCCTGACTGCCCTTCGCCAGCTGTCAGAACGTGGCCCATAACAACTGAATCGACTCGGTCCGCGGCGACGCCTGTGCGGTCGAGAACGGCTTCGATGGCCAGGCCACCGAGTTCAACACCGGAAAAGTTGCTGAGTGAGCCATTGAACCTCCCGACCGGTGTTCGGGCTCCATCAAGAATGACGATGTCGTCTGCTGCTGTTGTGTGTTTGGCCATGGTCGTGACTCCCCCAACGGTTCAGCGATGATCGTAGGACACCGCTGCCTGTGTTTCCTCACGCACTGGCGAACCGCTCCGAGAACAAGGTGCATCGCCGATACCCATAAGATCGGAAACATGTTGCGCGACGCTCTCCTCGACCGCCTCGATCACGACTGTGTCCAATTCGATCCAGATGTGGTCGGCAGCTACAGCCAGGACCGTGCGATCTTTGAGGGTCACGGCGAGGCGGCCGTGCTCGTCATGCCACGCACGACCGCCGATGTGGTGGCCGCGGTACAGGTGGCCAACGACCTCGACGTGCCGATCGTTCCTCGCGGGGCCGGTACGGGCCTGACCGGCGCCGCGAACGCGAGCGACGGTTGCATCATCTTGTCGATGCATCGCATGAAGAACATCGTTGAGATCGACGAGGCAAACCGCTCATGCCGGGTGCAGCCTGGCGTGATCAACGCCGACCTCAAAGCTGCGGTTGCCGAGCGAGGTCTCTTCTATCCACCCGACCCGGCGTCGGTCGACATGTCGAGCATCGGCGGCAACGTCGCAACCAACGCTGGCGGGCTGTGCTGCGTCAAGTACGGCGTCACCCGCGACTACGTCATGGGCCTCGAGGTCGTCCTCGCCTCGGGCGAGGTGATGCGTACCGGCCGACGCACGATCAAGTCGACGACCGGCTTTGATCTGACCGGGCTTTTCGTGGGCAGCGAAGGGACCCTCGGGATCATCACCGAGATCACCCTCAAGCTCGTTCCCGCTCCCCCACCGCCAGCGACAGCGGTTGCCTATTTCGACGAACTGACACCGGCGGGCGAGGCCATCCTCAATGTGTTTTCCGCAGGCCATGAACCCTCGCTGATGGAGATCATCGATCAGGCCAGCCTGCGCCAAGTAGAAGCCGTCTTCCCAATGGATCTCGACGTCGATGCCGCGTGCCTGTTGTTGATACAGACGTCGGGCGACCGTTCCTCGCAACGCATCGGCGAGATCGCTGCCATCTGCGACCAGGCAGGTGCCACGTTCGTCTATCACGTCGACGATCCCGACGAAGGCGACATGTTGATCGAGGTACGACGCAAGGTGTGGAACGCCTTTGAGCATCTCGGCAAGGCACTTCTTCCCGAAGATGTGGCCGTGCCGCGACAGCATCTTCCGGCACTACTCGCAGGCATTACCGAAATCGGCGAACGTCATGGGGTTGACCTGCCGGTGATTGGACACGCTGGCGATGGCAACATGCATCCGTTGCTGGTGTTCGATGGAAACGACCCCGACGAGACATCCCGAGCGAAAGCCGCATTCGGCGACATCATTTCGCTCGCCCTGTCTCTCGGTGGCACGATCGCCGGCGAACACGGGGTGGGCACCTTGAAGCGTGCCTATGTTGAGCAGGAGCTCGATCCGGTGCAGCTCGCAACGCAGCTACAAGTCCGCGACATGTTCGATCCACACGGTCGCTTCAACCCCGGCAAGAAACTCGCTAGGTAACGACGATTTTGAGCAGCTGGTTCGTAGCTGCGTTGGGTGAGATTTTTGCCGCCTCCGCATCGGCGAGAAGTCTCATTCCCTCGTCGCTGTTCATCGCGGCCTCGCCGGCCGCGCCCATTGCTTGACCGAGTCGGGCGCGCACTTCGGTTCGGATGCGGTGTTGACGGCGCTTCGATCGCAGGTCGTGTTCATCGAGGTGCTCGAGGTGGGCAATGACCGTTTCCCAAACATCGTCGGTCCCGTCGCCGTTGAGCGCCGATGCCATAACGATCGGTGGCCGGTAGCCGGTTTCATCTTCTTGTCCGGTGACGTGGCTGAGATCGAGCATGAGGTCGAGGTCGCGACGAACATCTTTGGCGCCGGGGCGATCGGCCTTGTTCACCACGAACACATCGGCGACCTCGAGAAGGCCGGCCTTGTTTGCCTGCACCGCGTCACCCATGCCCGGGGTCATCACGACCACTGCGGTATCGGCAGCGCCGACCACGTCGACTTCGACCTGCCCGACGCCGACCGTCTCGATGATCACCGGGTCATAACCCACAGCGTCGAAGAGGCGAACCGCTAACGGCACCGCTAACGCCAGACCGCCGGAGTGACCGCGGGTGGCCATCGATCGGAGGAACGCATCGCTCTCTTCGCGTTCAATTCGGATGCGGTCGCCCAGAATCGCTCCCCCAGTGAGCGGCGATGACGGGTCGACGGCAAGCACGGCAGGGCGCTCGCCGTGGTCGACCAGGGACGCAACGAGTTGGCCGACGAGCGTCGACTTTCCCGCACCGGGCGATCCGGTGATGCCGACGATGTGGGCGTTTCCCGCGTCGGGGTGGGCGAGCTCGCTGATCTCGTCGGCTTCCGCGCCGCCGCGTTCGACCTTCGTCAGCAATCTCCCCAGGGCGCGGCGTTCGCCGCTACGGGCCGCTGAGTAGAGCTCGGCAATGGTGCGTGTGGGTTTGACCATCGATGGTTACGCGGACGTCGCAACCGCGTCGCGCACCGATTGAGCCACCTCTTCTGCTGAAGCTCCCGGGCCGAGTACAACAGCGATGCCAGCATCGAGCAACGGTTGGAGGTCTTCGTTGGGGATGATGCCGCCGATCACGACCGGGGTGTCGAGGTCAGCGTCGCGAAGCGCGTTGACCATGGCCGGGCCGAGGGTCATGTGGCTGGCGTTGTGCATCGACAGACCAATGGCATCGGCGTCTTCTTGCTCGGCTGCGGCGATGATGCTGTCGGTTGTCTGACGCAATCCGAGGTAGATGACCTCCATCCCGGCGTCGCGCAAAATGCGGGCGACGATCTTGATGCCACGGTCGTGACCGTCGAGGCCCAACTTCGCCAGGATGATACGGATCTGTAGTTCGTCACTCATTAGAGAAAGGCTTTCTCGACGTAGGTTCCAAAGACCTGCTCCATGGCCATCGAGACCTCCTCGAGAGTGGCATAGGTCTTGACCGCATCGATGATGAACGGCATGAGGTTCGCATCCGTTTTCGCCGCTTCGGTCACGGCTGTCAGCGCCGCTGCGACCGCTGCATCATCACGCTGCTGCTTGATGTCGGCCAGGCGCTTGCGCTGATACTCCTCGGCCTCCGGCCCGATCCGAAGAAGATGCTGCTCGCCGTCGTCGCCATCGGTGAAGTCGTTGACACCGACGATGATTCGCTGACCCTCGTTTACCTCTCGTTCGAATCGATATGCGGCATCGGCGATTTCGCCGACGAAGTAGCCGTTCTCGATTCCCTGGTACACGCCTTCGAGGATTGAGCCGTCGCCAAGTTCGTCGAGGTGCGCGAAGATCGCTTCGGCCTGACGTTCCATCTCGTCGGTCATCCACTCGACGTAGTGCGAGCCGCCAAGGGGATCGATCACGTCGGCCGCGCCAGTTTCGTGCGCCACGATCTGCTGCGTGCGCAGCGCAATGCGCGCCGCGTCCTCGGTGGGAAGGGCGAGCGCTTCGTCAAAGCTGTCGGTGTGCAGCGACTGGGTGCCGCCGAGCACACCGGCCATTGCCTGGAGGGCGACTCGGGCAATGTTGATGTGCGGTTGCTGCGCGGTGAGCGAAACGCCGGCGGTCTGCGTGTGATAGCGACACAGCAAAGACCGTTCGACCTTTGCTCCATACCGTTCCTTCATCCACCGAGCCCAGATACGACGTGCGGCGCGGAACTTGCCGATCTCCTCGAAGAAATCGCTGTGGCTGTTGAAGAAGAAACTCAACCGGCCCGCAAAGTCATCAACGTCGACGCCCGCAGCGACAGCTGCTTCGACATAGGCGAAGCCGTTGGCCAACGTGAAGGCGAGCTCCTGCGCAGCGGTGCTTCCGGCTTCACGAATGTGGTACCCGCTGATCGATACGGGATGCCATTTCGGCATGTGCTCTGCCGTGTAGCGGATCATGTCGGTCACGATCCGAACGCTTGGCCGGGGCGGGTAGATGTACTCCTTTTGCGCCTGGTACTCCTTGAAAATATCGTTCTGGATCGTGCCAGCGAGTTGGGCGGGGGCAACGCCCTTCTCTTCAGCGGTAGCGATGTACATCGCCAAGATCACCGCCGCAGGCCCGTTGATGGTCATCGACGTCGATACCGACCCAAGGTCGATCTCGGCGAACAGGTCTCCCATGTCGGCCAGCGTGTCGACGGCAACGCCGCAATGACCAACCTCGCCAAGCGCCCACGAGCTGTCCGAATCGCGACCCATTAGCGTTGGCATGTCGAACGCCGTCGACAATCCGGTGCCGCCGTTGCGCAAGATGTCCTTGAAACGGGCGTTGGTGTCCTCGGCGGTGCCAAACCCTGCGAACATCCGCATCGTCCAGAGGCGACTGCGATACATCGTTGGGTAGACGCCGCGGGTGTAGGGGTACTCGCCGGGGTACGGGCCAGGGCCATAGATGGGCTCGACGGGAACGCCAGACATCGTCTCGAATGGGGTATCGCGAATGTTTGTCGCTTCGTAGCGCTCTCGCCATGCGGCGTACTCGGGTGAGTCTCGCCAGGCTTCGGTCGCAGTTTCGTCATTGGTCATCGAGCATCCCGCCTTCGTGAATTCGTGGCGTCGTCGGAGGCATCGCCGACGGAATTGCGAACCTCGGACAAACCCGTGGAGAGCTTCTCTAGCGAGTCGTTCGGTATCTGTTCCATACCCCAGCGAACGGCTTCCAGCGACGTTGTGGCCTGCTCGAGCAGCTCGACTCCCTCTGAGGTCAGTTCCACCAGCGTTGCTCGCCGGTCATCGGGGTTTGGCTTGCGAGCGACAAGGCCATCGCGTTCGAGTCGGTCGATAGTGGACGTGACACTGGTGGGGTGAACCTGGAGGCGTTCACCCATTCGGGCCATGCCCATGGACTGGTTGCGAGCGAAACTCAACAACGCGAGCGCCTCGTAGCGAGAGAAGGTCAGGTCGTGCCCGGTCAAGGTCTGGTTGATGCGGCTGAGGACGATCTGGTGAGCCCGGGCTATCGAAGTCGCCGCCACCATTGCATCGACTTGTTCAAGGCCTCGAGCTTGCCAGTTGCGCCGAGTCTCGGCGATGAGATCGAGCCCTAGGTCATCGGTTGACATGCCGTCAGATTAGCACGACATTCCAATAGTCGGATATCCAACTATTTGTAGCTGTCCTCCGTACCATGACTGTGAGTCCCGTGATCATGACTCGCATGGTCGTGTGTGACCTGGTCCAGATCGGCCTCGGCCTCACCTTCGCGATTACCAACATCGACTGCGGCTCCGGCAGGATCGGCACCGCCTTCGTCAGGATGCGCGGCGCCGGAAGGCAGCCCGCTGACCTGCTACTTCCCCTGCCAATTGGGAGGACGCTTTTCAGCAAAGGCGGTAGCGCCTTCGATGCCGTCCTCGCTTTTGAAGACCTGATCGAAGTAGTGCTCTTGCTGGAAAGCCCAGAACTCTTCTTCGGTTCGGCCTTGCATCTCACGCATGATGACCTTTGACGCAGTGAGCGCCAAGGGGGCATTGGCCGCGATCTCCTCGGCTATCTCAATGGCCTTATCGAGAGCCTCGCCCTTCGGGGTGACCTCGGCGACCATTCCATGAGCGAGCGCCTCTTCGGCACGAATCGGCTTCGCGGTGAGGGCCATGCGCATGGCGACGGCGTAGGGCAAGACGCGGGGAAGGCGCAGAAGGGCCCCCGCTCCGGCAAACAAGCCAACACTGACTTCAGGAATGCCGAACTTGGTCCCCTCTGAGGCAACGATGAGATCACACGTGAGTGCGACCTCCATGCCACCAGCCAGCGCGAACCCTTCGACAGCGGCGATCACCGGTTTGTTCGGAGGTCGCTCCGTTATCCCGGCAAACCCGCCCTCTCGGGTATTGGGAAAGTTGCCAGCGGCGAAATCCTTGAGATCCATGCCAGCGCAGAAGCCTCGCCCATTGCCGGTGAGAACGCCGCACGCGATATCGGGATTGCCGTCCATCTCGGCCATCTCCGCTTCGAGCTGTTGGGCGAGTTCTTGGTTGACGGCGTTCATCGCGTCGGGCCGGTTCAAGGTCATGATCTTGACCTTGCCACGCACCTCACTCAGAACTGCAGCTTCTTGCGACATCGGGTTCCCCTTGTGTGCGTTGCGTACGTCTTGTCTATTTCGGCGGCAGGCGGATGCCGGCATCGAGGCGAACGGTTTCGCCATTCATGTAGCTGTTGGTCAACATTTCATAGACCATCGCGGCGAGCTCATCGGCAAACCCGAGTCGCTTGGGGAACAGCACGCTCTGGCCGAGGGTGTCCTTGAACTCTTGTGGGTCACGACCTTCGCCGACCATCTTGTCGTAAATCGGGGTATCGAAGAGTCCCGGCGCCACGGTGTTCACTCGCACACCGATTGCGCTCAGGTCGCGAGCAATCGGGAGCGTCATACCTGCGATGCCAGCCTTTGTTGCTGAATACGCGGCCTGCCCGATCTGGCCATCGAAGGCGGCAACCGATGCAAAGTTCACGATCGCACCTCGCTCGTTGTCGTTCTGTGGTTCGGTCTTGCTCATGGCAGCAGCGGCAAGGCGTGTGGAGTTAAAGGTGCCGATCAGGTTGACCCGCACGACAAACTCGAACTGTTCGAGGTTGAAGGGGTCCCCGTTCCGGTTAACCGTACGCATGGCGTGACCCATGCCCGCAGCGTTGACGGCAGCTCGCAACGGCCCCATCTCCGATGCGGTGTCGATGGCGACCTGCATTTGCTCCGCGTCGGCAACATCTGCCTTGACGAACATGCCGCCAAGTTCGGTCGCAGTTGCGTTTCCCTTTTCCTCATCGAGGTCGGCGATCAGGACCTTGCTGCCGGCGGTGGCGAGTTTGACCGCACAGCCGTATCCGAGCCCAGAAGCACCACCGGTAATCAGTGCGGATGCACCGTTGAGATCAAGCATTGGTTTCCCTTCGACAAAGCGTGAGAGCTGATCCTAGGAGATCCGACTATAAACGCGTCGACAAACAAGCCAAGTCGTGTCTGGCCTCTGCGCCGTAGGGTTACCGGGTGAGCGCCGGGCCAACTTCGATCTTTCGCTGGACGGCGTTGGATCGCGAAATTGCACGTCTGGCGATCCCGGCCTTGGGGGCCCTCGTGGCCGCACCCCTGTATGTTCTGGCCGACACTGCCGTGGTCGGCAACCTGTTGGGCACGACCGAGCTCGCGGGCCTGAGCGTGGCGGGCCAAACACTGCTCACGTTGAACGCCGTGATGATCTTTCTCGCCTATGGCACAACCGCGGCCGTCTCTCGGTTGCTTGGCGGTGGTCAGCAGCGCCAGGCAGCACATCACGCCGTGCAGGGACTATGGCTTGCAGCGGTGATGGGGGTCGTCCTCGCGCTGGTGATGTGGGCGTTCGCGGACCCGGTGCTGCGCCTCATTGGTGAGACCGACGACGGCAACGCCGAGGCAGTACTCGAGCAAGCGCGCATCTACTTGCTGGTGAGTCTGTGGGGACTCCCCGCGCTGCTTCTGACATTGAGCGGCGTCGGCTACCTACGCGGACTGCAAGACACCACTCGCCCGCTGATCGTCGCTATTGCTGCCGCAGCGTTCAACTTGATCCTCGAGTTGATCCTTATCGTCGGCTTCGGCTTCGAGATCGGTGCATCCGCTCTGTCGACCGTGATCGCGGAATGGCTCGGTGCCGCCGCCTACCTGTGGTGGATTGGCCGCGACGTGAGGTCGCTAGGTGTGAAGCTTCGTCCCGACTTCGGTGAGATCATCCGGTTGCTGCGAGTTGGATGCGCGTTGTTCGTGCGGACCGTCGCGTTGCGCGGTTCGTTCACCGTGTCGGTTGCGGCGGCGAGCCGCATCAGCACCGAAGCACTCGCCGCACACGAGATTGCGTTTCAGTTCTTCATCTTCACCGCGCTTGCGTTGGACTCCGTTGCGATTGCCGGACAATCGATGATTGGGCGCTTCCTCGGCTCAGATGACGAAGCGGGAGCCAGGGAGGCAGGTTCACGAGTACTGCAGTGGGGAGTGGCCGTGGGCCTCATCGCTCTGGTCATCTTTGGAGCCGGCGCGCCCTTCCTCCCACAGCTCTTTACCAATGACGCCGCTGTCATCTCGTTGGCCACTCTCGCCATGATTCACCTCGCGCTCATGCAACCCATTAACGGGATCGTCTTCGCCCTCGACGGAATCCTGATCGGCGCCGGCGACCTGACGTTTCTTGCGTGGGCGATGGCAACAGCGGCCATCGTCTACATCCCGCTCGCCATCCTCGTCCCCGCACTCGGCCTCGGCCTCGGTTGGCTCTGGGGCTCAATCTGGGTCCTGATGGTGGTACGCGCCGTCGGCGTCCTGTGGCGGTTCCGTTCCAACAACTGGGTCGTCCTGGGCGCTTAACTGGGCCAGTTAGGGACTGTCCCTAACCGTTGCAGTTAGGAGGCGAACTCAATCGATGTCGCCGCTTCACGGAGACGGATCTGACCGAGTTCGACCACGCGCCACCATTGCGCGCTGTCTCCAGAATCGATCCGCAGACGGCGCCCCGGGCGCAATCCGGGGATCGATGTGATCCATAGCTGACGTCGCTTGCCCGAATTCGCGATCGTTACGTTGACTTCGAGTTCTCCATACTCCATAACCCGGAAGGTAGGCGCGCGATCTCTTGGGGTGTTAATTGACAGAACGATTTCTTTTGGATGACGTTCCGTCATCAATGCGCACGACGCTCCAGTCGCATTGCGAACTGCGTCAACGGTGCCCGGGAGCGCTATTTGCGTGAGTTGAGCAACTGCGCGACGACCTTGCCGTCCGCTTGTCCCTTGGTGGCCTTCATGATCTGGCCGGTAAAGAAACCAGCCATTTTCTTGGCATCACCTGGGTCGTCGCCGCAGTAGCGAGACCATTCGCCGGGATGGTTGGCAATGAGCTCGTCGACCATGCCGTCGAGCTCGCTGGTGTCCATCGCTTCAAAGCCCTTCGCAGCAGCGATATCTGCCGGGTTGCCGCCGTTGGCCACCATCTCGGCAAGGACATCTGTCGCTTGGTTCGAAGAAAGCGAGCCGCCCTGCTTCATAGCCAGGAGATGGCCGAAATCAGCAGCGGACGCTTCGCCGACTCCCTCTGACAAATGATTGAGGATCCAGGATACGACAAGCGGGCCATCGTCAACTACTGCATTCGCGCCGATGGCAAATTCGTCTTGGCCCCGATCGATGAGAAGACCAAAATCTGAAGCGAAGAATTTGAGCCCGTCCTGCAACTTGTTGCGACGAGCGCCCGGGAGTTCTGGGATCGACGCGTCGATCGCCGCGAGTTCTTCGGCGCTCGGCACGAGGGGTGTGAGGTCGGGCTCCGGGAAGTAGCGGTAGTCCTCTTCGTTCTCTTTGGAACGACCCGGCTTGGTGCGGCCAGCTTCTTCGTCCCAGTGACGGGTCTCTTGGATCGGGCGTTCTCCTGCGTCGTAGAGATCGATATGGCGCCTTGCCTCATAGGCGATGGCTCGACCGAGGCTATTGATCGAGTTGATGTTCTTCGTCTCGGTGCGCGTGCGCAATTCGTCTGAGCCACGGGGCCGAACCGACACGTTCGCGTCGACACGCATCGAACCCTCTTCCATCTTTGCATCGCTGACGTCGAGGGCCAGCACGATGCCGCGGAGCTCGGCGACATAGGCCTTTGCTTCTTCGGCCGTTCGGATGTCTGGGCGGCTCACGATTTCGAGCAGTGGCACGCCGGCACGGTTGTAATCGATGAGGGAATACTTCGCCGAGGTGATCCGGCCGTCGCCGCCAATGTGGGTTGACTTGCCGGTGTCCTCCTCGATGTGAGCGCGCTCGATACCGATTCGAATTCCCTCGGGAGTGTCGAGGTAGCCGTCGATGTTTGTTGGCTTGTCGTATTGGGAGGTTTGGAAGTCTTTCGGCATGTCGGGGTAGAAGTAGTTCTTGCGAGCCATGACGCCAGGCTGCACGGTGCAGTTGAGCGCACGGCCAAGTCGCATTGCCGACGTGACAGCCACTTCGTTCATTACCGGCAACGAACCCGGAAGACCAAGGCACGTCACACACACGTTGGTGTTTGGTTCGGCGCCGAACTTATTTGCACAGCCGCAGAACAGTTTCGACTTTGTCGACAATTCGACGTGGACTTCGAGACCGACGATCAGTTCCCAGTCGTCGGGAATTGTGGGTTCGTGGACGTCGGGGCCGCGGTCGATCATGACCACTTCGCTTGCACCTGATGGAGTCACGCTCATGACGCAACCTCCTTCGCGTTGGCCGCTCGTTCAAGAGCTGCGGCCACCTGGAACATCACGACTTCGCCCATCAACGGTGCAAAGACCTGCACCCCGACCGGCATGCCGTCGTCGCCCGCGCCAAAGGGAACAGACATTGCTGGCTGGCCCGACAGGTTCGACGGGATGGTGCACACGTCGTTGAGATACATAGCCATTGGGTCGGCGGTCTTGTCGCCGAGCGGGAAGGCGGTCGAAGGCGCTGAAGGGGCGAGCAGCACATCGAAGTTTTGATAGGCCAAATCAAACTCTTCGATGAGCTTGGTTCGAACCTGGTTTGCCTGCTCGTAGAAGGCATCGCCGTAGCCAGCCGAAAGCGCGTAGGTGCCGAGCATGATGCGTCGTTTCACCTCATCGCCAAAGCCTGCGGTTCGCGACGCGGTGTTCATCGCTGCGGTGTTCGGGCCGTCTTCGCGAAGGCCGTAACGAACACCATCGAAGCGAGCAAGGTTTGACGACGCTTCGGCCGGCGCAAGCATGTAATAGGCCGGGAGGCCGACAACAGCGGATGGCAGATCGACTTCGCCGATCCTGGCACCGTCAGCTGACAGCGCGTCGGCTGCTGCGTGCATCCGAGCCAACACATCGGCGTCGAGACCTTGAATGATCTCGCCCGACATCTCTTTGATGATCCCGACTCGTAACCCGTCGACACCGGCGTCGAGCTTCGACGACACGACGAGTGCCGGTTGGTTGGCAGAGGTCGAGTCGAGCGGGTCGTGCCCGCCGGTGACTTCATAGACGGTGGCAGCGTCGGCGACGTTGGCGGCGAACGGGCCGACCTGGTCGAGGCTGCTCGAGAAGGCAACAATGCCATAACGCGAGACCGCACCATAGGTGGGCTTCACGCCTACAACGCCGCAGAACGATGCCGGTTGACGAATCGACCCGCCGGTGTCGGAGCCGAGTGAAATCGGCGAGAACCCAGCAGCGACAGCTGCGGCAGATCCGCCGCTCGAGCCGCCGGGCACCCTGTCGAGGTCGTGAGGGTTGTGCGTTGGGCCAAAGGCAGAGTTCTCGGTGGAGGAACCCATTGCAAACTCGTCGAGGTTGGTCTTGCCCACCATGATTGCACCGGCGTCGGTCAGGCGATCGACCACCGTTGCCGTGTACGGGGGCTCCCAGCCTTCGAGGATCTTCGACGAGCACGTGGTCGCCACGCCACGGGTGCACATGTTGTCTTTGATCGCAACGGGCACCCCGGCAAGAGGTCCTGGGGTCTCCCCAGCGGCAATGCGTTCATCGAGTGCCGATGCTGCAGCACGGGCCGCATCGGCGGTAACCACGTTGAAGGCGTTCACGTCGTCTTCATGAGCCTCGACACGGCCGAGGTGCTCTTCGACAACATCGAGCGCAGTGCGCTCACCGGCGGCGACTGCTTTGGCAATGTCACCGGCGGTTCCAAACGCAGCCAGTGCGGAAACGTCTGATCCCATTAGTGCTCTCCCAATGCTGGTGGCACCTTGAACCGGAAGTCTTCAACGTCTGGAGCTTGGTCGAGAACTTCCTGCCGGTCGAGCGACGGGGTCACCTCGTCGGGCCGAGTCACGTTGGTGAGGCCGAGAGGATGATGCGTCGGTTCGACCCCATCGAGGTCGAGCTCGTTCATCTCGTGGGCGGTCGAAATCACGTCACCGAGTTGCACGGTGAAGCGATCGATCTCCTCGTTCGATAGGTCGAGTAGTGCCAGCTTGGCGACGTGGGCGACCTCGTCGCGCGACAGCGGAGCAGGTTCAGCGTCGGGCATCTCGAAGAGGTTAGCCAGCAGTGATGTCGCTCAGACGGCTCGCAATCTCATTTGCCAGCGCTAACTCGTCGGGATCGGTCGGCGGCGGGGTCGACGCGAATGCGAGAACCCGGGACACATCGCCCGTTACCAGCACCTTGCCCATCATGAAGGCTTCCATGGCCCCCGACGGATCACGGTCGACAAAGAGCGTCTTTGCAGTGTGGTAATCGGTCTTGACCGTGATCTCGGGGTCCTCGATATGGCCCTCGTCGACGATGATCGAACCACCCGTCGTATCGATGTGACCTTCGATCTCGGCATCGGTAAATGGTGCGTCGGTGATAACCAGGTTGGCCCGAATCTCCTCGGTGGGATCAGGAGCACGGTCGGCGTAGGCGTCGCGGATCTTACGAGCCTCGACGATCCACTCTGGAGAAAGAAATGGGTGAGCGGTCACGGACTGGAGGCTACTGCCGCGCAGGCCACTAGCCAGCGCCACAATCGCTCAAGATCACCGCAACGCTGTTTCCGGGCTGGATCTCTGCGCCCGTCGGTGGATCGGTTCCCACGACCGAACACGCGGCGTTCGCCGATCCTTCGAGTTCGCCAGCGAGAAAACCAGCGGCGTCGAGCCGGTCGAGAGCCTCGCCGAGCGCGAGGCCGGCGGTCGGTGGAATCGCCACAGGCAAAGGGCCATCGGAGATCACCACGGTGACGGTGTCGCCGCGCTCAACAGCAGTGCCCGGTCCCGGGTCGATAATGATGAACTCGCCAGATGGGACGTCGTCATCGAAGTCTCGGCTCTGCTCAACAACAAGACCCGCCAATTCCAGAGTTTCGATGAACATGGCCGCGTCGGTCGCCGGATCAACATCGGGAATGATCCGATCTTGTGGGCCACCCGAAACAACCAGATCGACAGGCTCACCCTGTTGGAGTTCTGACGCCGGGATCACGATCTCGATGACGCTGCCCTCGCCAACGTCCTCAGAGTTAACTCGGGTGACATTGCCCACCGTCAGCTCGAGCGCTTCGATCGACGCTTCGACCTGCGCTTGGCTACGCCCGACCAAATCGTTCACGGGAACTCGCACGAGCGGCCGACCGAGCGAAACCCAGTAGGAAACGACATCGCCTTCAGCCACTTGGGTGCCAGCGACGGGGTCGGTCATGATGACCTCCCCTGCAGCCACGTCGAGGGTGCGCTCGAACTTCTCGTCCAACACCCACACATCGCCGAGCTCGACTATTGCCTCCTCGGAAGTAAGACCGACAATGTCTGGCATTGCGACCGTTGCGACCTCAGCGTTGAGAATCTGTTGATACCCAAACCACACTCCGGCAGCGATCAGCGCAACCGTGACCAACAGCCACGGCCAGCGCCGGACCTGGTCAGGGTCGTCTTGCACCACCGGCGCACCGCCAACCTGGGTGACCTCCGGATCGAGAAGCTGAGTGGCATCGGGATCATCGGTGACCACCCCATCCACGGTCGTCAAGTCGAGATCGCTCTGTTCGGCTTCCTCAGGCAGCCCGGTCACCGGAATCGGATTTGGCCGCGGTAGCCCTTCGGCAGCCTTCAGAAGAGCAACACCGGCTTGCTCGGCGTTTGGACGTCGCTCCGGGTCGCGCGATGTCATTGCACGCAACACCATCTGCAAACGCTCAGGGGCATCGGGGATTGGTACGTCCGATTCGACTCGGGCGGTGAGCGTCCCAAGCAAGGTGTCGGCAGAGAAGGGCGCCGAACCGGTCAAGGCCTCGACCAAGATCAAACCCAACGAATAGACATCTGACTTTGCACTCAGTCGTTGCCCACTCGCCTGCTCGGGGCTCGCATAACGAGCCGTGCCCACAAGGTTGGTTCCTTGCGATGTCCAGCCCGCCGCGGCGAAAGCCTTGGCCAAGCCAAAGTCAGCAATTCGGAGTCTGCCGTCGGCGCCGTAGAGCAGGTTGGCCGGGGTGATGTCGCGGTGCACCAAACCTTCGGAATGGGCGTAGTTCAGACCACGACACGCCTCGAGCCCTAGGCCAATTGTTTGCGACGGTGAGAGTACAGCCCCACTATCGAAGACCGCTCGCAGCGAACCGCCAGCGAGTAACTCGGTCACCAAATACGGAATGCCACCGTCCTCGCCCCAATCGTGCACGGCCATGACATGTGCGTGACTAAGGGCCGCTACCGCCTGAGACTCGCTGCGAAACCGCTCCAAGAATGTGGGATCGGTCGACAGTTGCGGATGAAGGACCTTGATCGCGACCCGCCGTTCCAAACTGGTGTCGAGCGCCTCGAACACCGTGGCCGACGATCCGCGGCCCACGCGACGCAAAAGCTGGTACCGATCGCCGAGCTCATCGCCGACGCGAACAGCCTCGGGAGACCCAGAAGTTGACCCGGTGACGGGCGGGGTTGTTGTCACAGCTCTTAAAGTTACGCGCAAAAGTGGTCAAGTTGGGGTCTACGATCGAGACATGTCAACTCGCGAGCGCATCGTTATTTCCGGCCTCGTTGCCTTTGGCATCGTGTTATTCGTGCTGGCCGCCACAAACGGAGCCGAAGATGGCGCCGATATCACGGTCTCGGGCAATCCTGCGATCGATGCCTTGATACCCGAACGCGAGTCCGAAGTGCTCCGTCGAACAGAGGTCGGCATCGATCTCGCCGAGGGATACATGGCGGCGCTGACGATCGCGACGTCAGACGGCCGCAACATCCCCATTCCGGCCGACCAGCTCGATGAGAACCTCCAGAGTCTTGGAATGTTCGTCTTCCGCCCCGAAGTCGGCCGAGTCCTCGATGTCTTCCCGCCGCAATCAAATTGCGTGACCGCCACCATCTGGCCCGTAGAAGATCGCCAAGACGCACAAACCGTCACCTGGTGCTTCGAAGTTACGTAATACCCGCTCGTTCCTCGCTCCCGACAATCACGCCTTCGCTCCGGGGCGATGTTGCCAGCCGGGAAACCAAGCGGCCTATGCCGGCAATTCTCCGGTGGCGAGGAGTACCTCAAAGCCGGCTTCGTCGAGGATGGGGATTCCTAGGTCTTCGGCTTTGGTGACCTTTGATGCGCCCGGGTCGTTACCGACCACTAGAGCGAAGGTGCTCTTTGAGACTGAGCCTGGGGCTTTTCCGCCTCGTTCGGTGATTGCGGTTTTGGCATCGGAACGGCCGTAGTTGGCTAGCCCTCCGGAGACCACGATCGATTTTCCGGTGAGTGTTGGCTCAAGGGTCGATACCTGTGGTGCTTCAGGGCGCACTCCCCCGTCGTGGAGCTTTTGAACAATGACCTTGCCGGTGTCGGAGCTGAACCACTCTGCGACGCTCTCGGCGATGATCGGACCGATGCCGTCGATGGCGGCAATCTCTTCGACCGACGCTGCCGCTACTGCATCGAGCGACCCAAAAGCTTTGGCAAGAACCTTGCCGTTGCTCGACCCAACGTGCGGGATCGCCAGCGCGAAGATCACGTTGCCTAACGGACGAGTGCGGCTGGCTTCAAGGCCGGCGCGCAGATTCTCGATAGACGTTTCGCCAAAGCCCTCGAACTGGTTGAGCGCCTCGGGGTCGAGCAGAAAGACATCGCCCACGTCGGTGATGAGCTCTGCGGTGACGAGCAGGTCAACGGTGCGTTCGCCGAAGTGCTCGATGTCCATTGCACTGCGTTGCGCGAAGTGCTCGATACGGCCACGCACCTGCGCCGGGCAATCGGCGTGCGGGCACCGATGCCGGGCAGCGTCTTCGGGACGAACCAAGGGTCGTTCACACACCGGACAGTCGGTTGGGAACACCCACGGCACCGAATCGGGGTCGCGCTCTGACAAGACCGGGCCAACAACCTCGGGAATCACATCGCCGGCTCGGCGAACGATAACCATGTCGCCGGGGCGCACGTCCTTTGCCGCAACCTGATCTTGGTTGTGCAGCGTTGCGTTGGTGACGGTGACACCGCCCACGAAAACCGGCTCGAGCAAGGCGTACGGCGTTGCCGAACCGTTGGTGCCAATCGAGATCGGGATGTCGATCAGTCGGGTTGTCCGTTCTTCGGGCGGCATCTTGTAGGCAATGGCCCACCGGGGCGCTCGGGCTGTGCTGCCGAGCACTCGTTGGGTTTCGAGGTCGTCGACCTTGATGACGACCCCGTCGAACTCGTAATCGAGATCGTGGCGCTTGTTTTGGTACTCCTCGATGAAGGCCACAACTTCGTCAATGGTCTTGACGACACGGCTGTGGTCGTTGACGCCAAAGTCGAGCGAGGTGAGGAAGTCGAACGTGGCCGAGTGCGCCTCGAGGGTTGGCCCGTCGATCATCTGGCCGAGCTGATACGGCCAAAACGACAGGCCTCGTTCACGTGCGGCTTCGGCGTCCTTTTGGCGGATCGAACCGGCGGCGGCGTTGCGGGGGTTGACGTACTCCTTCAAGCCGGCAGCGGCCTGGGACTCGTTGAGTGCGTTGAACGTCGACAGGCGCATGTACGCCTCGCCACGCACTTCGATGACCGGTGGTGCGCTCTCTGGCAACTCATGGGGAATGTCGGCGATGGTCTTGACGGTGTGCGTGACGTCTTCGCCGGTCGTTCCGTCGCCTCGGGTGGCGGCACGCACGAGCACACCGTCTTCGTATCGCACCGACAATGCGAGCCCATCGAACTTGAGCTCGCAGACGAACGCGGGAATCGAATTGTCGTCACCGAGGCGCCGTTCGAGGCGTTCGGCCCACCCTCGCAGTTCATCGAGATCGAACGCGTTATCGAGCGACATCATCGGAACTTCGTGAGCAACGGGCGCGAACGCCGAGGAGACCGCGCCACCAACCTGCTGGGCCGGCGAGTCGGTTACGGCGAATTCGGGGTGGGCCTCCTCGAGGTCCCGGAGTTCATGCACCAGTGCATCGAAGTCAGCATCGGGGATCTCGGGAGCATCGAGCTCGTGATAGAGGTGCAGGTGGTGGGCTACCTGCGTACGGAGCTCGCCAATGCGAGTTTCGGGGTCGATCCGGTCGGTCACGACGGCGATGCTACCGCCCCTTACCGACAGCTTCCCCGGCTCTTATGTTCTCGAAAACCCACGACGTGAAAACTCGGCCGCTGGAATAAGTAGCGGTACCGTTCAACATAATGATCGAGCTCTGGATTTTCCGTGTGGTGTGGCTAGCGCTGCCCTTCACCGCTGGGCCCGTTTTCTCCGCAGCCCTCGAGGACACATCCGACTCGTTTCGTATCGGGGTCACGATTGGTTTGTGGGTGTTGTGGGCGGCGATGTTGATTGCGTCGATGGTCCCACGCACGCACACGTTCACCGCTCTGCGAATCGTTGCGCCTGCCTCGTTCGTAGCGACCCTTTGGGCGGCCCTGGATGCAAATTCAGATGTAGAGACGTGGCAGCTCGTGCTCGCACTCGTTGTCTCTGGCGTCGCAACGGCGATGGCCTTACGGTCGGTCGTGGGCGACGAATTCGTCGACGGATCGTCCTATGGCGATGAGTCTCGCTATCTCCTGAGCGCGCCGGGCGCCTTGCTACTCGGACCAATTCAGCTGGTTTGGGCAGCCATTGTTGCTGGAGCCCTCGCCGGACCGTTGTTGCTCCTCGCCCATCGATGGGTACTCGGCGCGATCTTGCTGGTCGCTGGATGGGCAATCGCCTTCTTCGCCGTCCCGATTCTCGATCGCCTGTCTCACCGCTGGCTCGTCTTTGTCCCGGCCGGAGTCGTCGTGCACGACAAGACGGCATTGCGCGAGCCACAGCTGTTCCGCAAGGAAACCGTCGCGCTCTTTGGACCAGCACCAGCGAATACAACACTCGAAGACCTCAGCCTCGCGAGTTCGGGCCTTGCACTTCGCGCAGAGCTCACCGCACCGTCAAAGATCATTCCCAACAGCCGCGACACCACCGTCGAAACCACCGACATCGAAGGCTGGATCGTCAGCCCGAATCGGCCTGGTGCTGTCGTCGCCGAAGCAAAGGAACGCGGCTTCACCATCGGCTGAGCGAGGCAGCGCCTCAAACAACGCGAGTACCATTGGCGGATGGCATTGCAAAAACGAGGCGGTCCGCTAGAGACCTTGAAGAAACCAGGGGCCACGCTGCTCCTCGTTGGGCTCGCACTGTTCTTCATCGGCGGACCCCTGCTCAGGGCCATTCCTTTGATCGGCGGCGTCATTGGAACCCTGTCCTCGGTCGTAGGTCTTATAGGAATCATCGCTGGCGGGTTCTTGATGGTCCGCAGCATTCGTGGACCAGGCAAGCCCTTCTAGATGGCTGCCAAGGGCAACACACTCAACCTGCACCCCACGGGACGGCTCATCCTCCAAGGCATCAGCCCGCACGCATGGGAGCACCCGACCGACCGGGCCGCCTTGTCCGCGCTCCAACAGATCCCCGGTTTTGACGGGCTACTTCGAAAGTTCGTCGGCACCTTCGGCGAAACGAACGTGCGCACGATCTTTACCGCAGCGGCCGTCAAGGTAGGACCGAAGCAGTACTCCTCGATTCACGAGTCGTTGGTTCGGGTTTGCGAGGTCCTCGACACCGAGGTTCCCCCGCTGTACATCTCACAAGCGCCCATCGTGAACGCAGGCGCATACGGCATGGACAAACCGTTCATCGTGCTCAATTCGAGTTTGATCGAACTCGCGAATCCCGAGGAAGTCGAGGTTGTGCTCGGCCACGAAGTCGGGCACATCATGAGCGAGCACGCGCTCTACCGCACGTTGCTCTACATGTTGTTGACCTTCTCGGATCGAGTGAGCCCCCTCGTTGGACAAGCGGCATTGCCGATCACGATGGCGCTACTCGAATGGAGCCGCAAGGCCGAGATCAGCTGTGATCGCGCCGGCTTGCTGTCGACCCAGAACCTCCAGCACGCACAAGGGATGCATTGCGTCCTCGCTGGTGGGATTCGAGGTCGACGCGACGAGTTAGATCTCGAAGCTTTCATCGAACAGGCCGAGGAGTACCGCAGCGCCGGAGGACTATCGGCGTACTACCGGTTCGTCGCCACCTTGGGGCGCAGCCACGACTTCCCGGTGATCCGAGTTGCCGAACTCAACAACTGGTACGACTCGGGCGACTACGACGCGATCCTGAGCGGCAACTATCACAAGATCGGCGACCCGGTCTCGCCCATGGCCGACGTGAAGACGGCGGGCAAGAACTTCTCCGACAAGGCCGCCCAGGTCTTTGAGGACACCGACCGTTACGTCAACGACGCGCTGACGAACTTCTTCAGCTCTGCCCGAAAGCGCTTCGACGACGACTAGGCCGTCGCGCTAGCCAAAACCCTGGCTGAATCTTGGCTTGAGAGCTCCAGAACACGTAGCACAGCAGCGCAGCACCCTCGGTCGGTTTGGCCGAACCGTCGTCGACACCTTATGGTCCAGAAATGGTGGCAATTGTTGAGGCAGCAGCCCTCAAGAAGACCTATTCCAAGCTCCGAGGCGAACCGGTACACGCGGTCAAGGGTCTCAACCTCACGCTGGGTTCGCCGGGAATCGTCCACGGTTTCCTCGGACCCAACGGGTCGGGAAAGACAACGACGATCCGTTGCCTGCTCGGCCTCATCCGTCCCACCTCCGGATCAGTCCAACTCTTTGGCGTCGATAGCACCACGTCATTTCATGAGGTCTCCGGTCGAGTCGGCGCAATCGTCGAGAACCCGAAGATGTTCCCGGCCTTTAGCGGTCGGAAGAACTTGCGGCTTCTGGCATCAACGATCAACACGCCAAAGGCCGAAGTCGAGCGGGTCCTTGGCATCGTTGGGCTCGCTGAGCGAGGGAACGACTCCTTCGACAGCTATTCGCTTGGCATGAAACAGCGCCTCGCAATCGCGGCTGCACTGTTGAAAGACCCCGACCTACTGATCCTCGATGAGCCCGCAAATGGCCTCGACCCCGCAGGCATTGCAGAGATGAGGGTATTGATCCGTTCGATCGCCGACCAAGGCAAAGCGGTGTTGGTGTCGAGCCACCAACTCGCCGAGATCGAACAGGTCTGCGACCAGGTCACCATCATCGCAAAGGGCGAACTTGTCGAGAGCGGAACAATCGAGGAGATTCGCACCCGTTCGGGCGCCAAACAAGAGATCATCGTGACGATCACGGACGCTCCCGGAGCAGCGGCCGTCCTTCAGACCGCCGGCTTCGCTGTCGCGCCTCGACCTGACCCTGACGAGATTGCGGTGAACGTCGACCCCTCATATGCAGCCGCGATAAACCAGACCCTCGCACACTCGGGCCGGTTTCTCCATGGCCTACGTGTCGAACGGGCCACCCTCGAAGATGCCTTCCTAAAGCTCACCGGTGGGCCACCGCCTCCGGCGCCAAACCCGGGCGGACCTGTCCAGCTTTCACCGGAGGGCAACTAATCATGATTGCACTCATACGAGCGGAAACGACCCGCCTGGTTTCTCGACGCATGACCCGGTTCTTCCCTCTGGTTCTGGGCATCCTCATGGTGATCGGCATCATTATTGCTACGGCCGTCATCAGCAGCGAAGGCAATGGCGGCGTCGACTTCGTGGACGACATCGTCGGCGTCCAAGAAGGCGTCCCGGGCAGCGACATCCTTGGGCCAATGGGATTCCTCATACCGATCATGGCCTTCGTCATTGGAGCCTCGTACTTCGGCGCTGATGAAAAGGTCGGCATGATCGAACATCTGCTCACCTGGGAGCCACGGCGATGGAGACTGCTGTTGGCCCGCTCGCTTGGTGGTGCGGTCACGATCTTCGTCATTGCGACGCTGCTGTCTGCATTTCTTGTCGTCCTGCTCTTCGTTCTGTCGGCGATCACCGGTGGCGACACCAGCGGAGTGGGAGACGTCGTCGGCGAGATTGTTGGGGCCGTCGTCCGGTCGGGGGTTAGCGGCACCCTCTTCTTCCTCATCGGGCTCGGCATGACGGTGCTGATCAACAACTCGATCGCATCGATCGTGGGGTTCTTGATATGGGTGTTCGTCATCGAACTCGCCCTCATTGGCGGGTTGCTCCCACGGTGGACGCAGTGGCTACCGGTCTCGAACTCGGTTTCCTTCGTGCCAGGTCGGGAGTTTGAGATCTTCGGCGGACCGTTCGATGATGACTTCGGCGAGAGCGTCATACTGCACGGGCCAACCGAAGCGGGAATCCGAATCTTGGTGTGGGGCGTGGTGTTTATTGCTCTCGGCATGGCCGCATTCACCCGCCGCGACATCGACTAACCCACCGGGGACCCACCAGGGTCAGACCCCAATCATTGCGATACGCAAGAGAAAGGGCCAGACCCCAATCAATTCCAATCATTGCGATACGCGCGCCGCTGCGCCCTCGTCGGGCAGAGTCCCGGCGAGGAAGTCGTAGCCGCAGTTCTCGCAGAACACGTCTCCGGCCGAATGGGCCACGTCACAGTCGGGACAGGTGGTCTTGGCCTCGCCGGCGATCTTGGCGGCGCGTTGAGCCCGGGCCAAGAGACCGCTGGCATCGAGAGCAGTACTGAAAAGCAACGCTAGGTTCTCAGCATGGCTATCAAGACTTACGCCATGTCGTTCATGTCGCGCTGGCAGTCCGCGGTTCTGTCTGCGGTGCGCGGTGATGGAGACATGGGCGAGCAACTCGCGACCGAACATCCGATCATGGAAGCGAGCTGTGATGCCTGTGAGGTGATGGAAGCCCGCATGGCGGAGGGATCGAACCCACTCGATTTCGCCGCTGATATCTCCAAGGTCGACCTGCTCTCGTCGTGTGCCCAGCTGTATGTGGGGTTGGCGGCCGCAAAGGTCACGGGGAACCACGAACGAGCGCGCGAGATCGAATCGGAACTCCAGTACTCGGTGTGTGATCCGCTTTGGGCCAAGGCACTGTTCGAATTCGACAAAGGCGAGACGGTCACCCCGTATCGCCATTACGAGTCGATCGATGACTTCGTGCTGCCCCTCGAGGCGACGCTCGACCCGGCACAGCGCGCGACCGATTCACTGAAGGTGGCCTTCGTCGCTG
Source organism: uncultured Acidimicrobiales bacterium (assembly GCA_964441145.1). Classification (GTDB taxonomy): domain Bacteria; phylum Actinomycetota; class Acidimicrobiia; order Acidimicrobiales; family SHLQ01; genus SHLQ01. Next base: position 21,003 of record CAYTUB010000011.1, on the reverse strand, counting down.
ATTGGGCGACCGGCACACAGCTCGCCAAGAACGTGATGCGTTGCATCGGCGAACAACGACCAGATGTGGTCATCCATCTGGGCGATGTCTACTACTCGGGCACCAAAGACGAGATGCGCGATCACTTCTTGAAAATCGTTCGCGAGTACCTGCCCGCCGAGACCCAGGTGTTCAACCTGGCTGGCAACCACGACCTGTACGCGGGCGGAGAGGGCTACTACTGGTTGCTCGACGAGCTAGGCCAGCCCGCCAGCTACTTCTGCCTACGAAATGACCACTGGCAGATCCTCGCCATCGGCGCTCCGCCCGAGATTGGCGATCCGATGGCATCGCAATACAAGGTTCCGCCGATCGACCCCAAGGAAGCCGAGTGGCATCGGCACAAGATCGATACCGCAGACGGCCGCAAGACGGTCATGTTGTCGCACTACCAACTGTTCACCGCTTCGGGAAACATCGCCCGCACGCCGGAGAACCTCCCAATGGCCGTCAACCCGGTGCTCTTCAACGAGTTCGAGGGACGCCTCGATCGCATCGACGCATGGCTGTGGGGCCACGAGCACAACCTCGCCGCCTTTGACCCCTACATCGGGCTCGAACGAGGTCGTTGCATCGGATCGGGAGCAATGCCGGTCGCCCTGATGTGGAACCCGTACAAGCCACTCGACAACCTCGCGTTGCCCGACGGAGTCGACGCTCCACCGATCATGAACCCAGATTGTCGACTTGGAGACGACGGTGACCACTATCATCACGCGTTCGCGGTACTCGAGATGAATGCTGATGTGGGGTCGATGGTGTATTACCAAGTGCCCGGCATTGATGGCGATGCCGAAGAGATTTTTAGGGAGCAGCTGTAAATGAGCAATCACTACGACATCGTGATCATCGGTGCCGGCGGCGGCGGCATCACCTCGGCCTTTGAGGCACAGAGGCGGGGAGCCAAAGTTGCGCTCCTGGAGAAACACAAGATCGGCGGCGAGTGCACCCACTCGGGTTGCGTCCCGTCCAAGGGCTTGATCGATGTCGCCAAGACGTATCACGCCATCGAGACCGCCCCCAAGCACGGGCTGCACGAAGTCGATGTCGCGAGCGGTTTCGAATTTTCTCGCGCCATGGAGCACGTCAAGAGCATCGTCGACGGGGTCTACGCCCATGAACAGCCTGAGCGCTTCCACAAGATGGGTATCGATACATACATTCACGACAGCGGCGCCACATTCGTCGATGCCAACACCGTCCAGATCGGCGACGACCAAGTCACCGGCGACAACTTCATTATCACGACGGGTTCGGGGCCGCGGATGTTGCCGACCGAAGGCGACGAACCTGTCCCCTTCCTCAACAACGAGAACTTCTGGGACATTCGCGAGCTTCCCGAGACGATTGCGTTCCTCGGCGGCGGCGTGATCTCCGCAGAGCTGGGCCAATCGCTCGCTCGGTTTGGGTCCAAGGTCACGATCATCGATCGCGGCGACCGTATTCTCCGTTCGGTCGATCCCGATATCGCCGGATACCTGATCGACCAGTTCGCTGAGCAGGGCATCGAGATGATCACCGACGCCGACGCCACGGTGTGTTCAACAGATGCTGACGGCAAGATCTGCATCGATATCGAGGAAGGCCCCGAGGGCGAAAAGACCCCCCGGAAGTTGGTCGTCGACCATTTGTTCCTCGCCATTGGCCGCGTGCCGAACATCAACGGGTTGAACTTGGAAGCCGCTGGCGTCGAGTACACCCGCCACGGGGTCACCGTCGATGACCAAATGCAGACCTCGGCTTCTCACATCTGGGCGATCGGCGATGTTGCATCCCGGGCGAAGTTCAGCCACGTCGCCAACTATCAAGGTGAGCGAGTGGTGCGAAACATCCTCGACGGCGGCGGTCGCACGATGGACCTCACCGCGTTGCCATGGGCGATCTTTTCGGACCCCGAGATCGGCCATGTCGGCATGACCGAAGCCGACGCCCGCGAGATCCACGGGGACGCAGTGCAGACCTTCTCGGTCGACGCTGCGACCGACCGTTTCATCACCGACACGAAAGTCGGTGGCATGATCAAGGTCGTCATGGATGCCGACAACACAATTCTTGGAGCCTCCGGTGTCGGCGCGCACGCAGGTGAGTGGATTCAGATTCTGACGCTGGCGGTTCGCCTCGGCCTCAAGTCCGAAGACATCGCTGAAACGATCTTCGCGTATCCGACCTACACCGAGGTCGTGAAGAAGTCGGCCTCACGGTTCCTACGCACAAAGCTCTGACCCTAGAAGCGCTGCACAGCGCTGCTTCCTGAGGCTTCAATCGGCGGTCGATATTGCCGATTGACTCAGTGTGAGCTCGACGAAAAACGTCCAATCAGACGATCGCTCTGCCGCGGCAGAAACAACGCGGTGGACATCGGGCGAACGCGCACGTGCCTTCGCCGTCGCTCTGGTAGTTCTGGTGATGGTGGGCATCCCTATCGCTCGGTTTAACGACGGAAATGTGTCTCGATTCGGCTGGCAAATGTTCAGCCACGCAAATCCGCTTCCGCGATTTGCGGTCGTTGGAGAAAACGGCGAATCCTTCGACATCGAGATCGCCGACCATGTGTCGATCATCCGCGCTGACCTTCCTCTGGATGCAGCCTTGCCACCGCACCTTTGCGAGAACGTCGAGGGCGCACAGGCGATCGAGGTCCGCGATGCTCAAGACAACGTTGTGGTCATTTCATGTTGAGCAACGTCGCGACCAGAATCCACAACATCGCCCAGAGCCGGAGCTCGGCTCGGGTCGTCGGGATGGTGCGGATTGGCCTTGGCGTCTCCGCGCTTGTTCGTAGCTTCGAGGCCTTCCGCATTCTCTCCCCGCTGACGAGAACCGAGATTGCTCGGATCCCCTGGTTCGCCTGGTTCCCCGAGCCCACCACCGCACTGGTGCTGGCGATCGTCGGTATCTGGGCGGTCGCAGCCCTTGGCTTCTCTCTCGGCTTTTTGACTCGCCCGAGTGGAGCGGTGCTCAGCGCCGCGATGGCCGCGTCGATTGCCGTCGACCAGCAGGCGTACAGCAATCATCTGTATCTCCTGACCGTGCTCGTTGGGCTGTTCGTCCTCACCAACCCGGGTTCAGCGCTATCTGTTGATGCCCGCCGACGAGGGCATTCGCCAGAGACGGTTGTTGGATGGCCGGTCTTTCTCATGAAGCTGCAGATCTCGGTGGTCTACGTCTTTGCCGCCATCACGAAGCTGAACGAACCATTCCTTTCGGGAGTCGTGCTATTCCGACAGGTTGGCTCGGGCATCTTGCCGATTCCGGAGTCGATCTTGGTGCCGTCGATCCTTGCGCCGATGGCCATCGGCGCTGTGATCACCGAGCTAGCACTCGCGACGCTGCTGTGGCGATCCCGCGGACGAGACTTTGCCGTGCTTCTCGGATTAGCTCTCCACGGTTCGATAATCCTGCTGCTGGCCCCGATCTTGCAACTCATCGTCTTCGCCGGGATCATGCTGTCCGCCTACGGATTGTTTTTTGCCGAACCGGCACCGGTGGCCGCTGCTGGCTCGGCAACGGATTCAGACGTCGCACCACCCCCAGCCCAAGACGCCTTTCCCGCCGCTGCCTAGGCAGGCGCCTCGGCACGTCGGGGTCGTTTCCGCAACGCTACCAACCGCAGTAGCCTCCGTGGCGTGGCAGGCAACGCGATACGTTCACCGGGTTCGCGCCTGAGCGACGATCTCTATCGCCTCTACCTCGTCGCCATGAGCTGGCTGATCTTCCCCGTGTATGGGGACATCTTCGAGGCCGTCCTACCGACATCGCAGAGCACCCTTCGGTGGGTCTTCCCCGCCCTGGCGATCGTGACCCAGTTGGGATGGTTGTGGTCGGGGTTTCGGGGCGGCCCGATGACGGTCACTCGAGCATCGCTAGTACTCGAACTCGGCGCACCGGTTTCTGCTCGCACGATCCTGGGACCTCAACTCCTCCGCCAAGCGATCGGCTGGGGTGCAGGCGGCGTGGTGTTGGGCGGCACCCTCACCGCCCTCGGAGACGACTTCGCCTTCGCTAGCGCGCTCGTTGCGTCAGCCGCGGGTTTCCTCTTGGGCTTCGGTGCGGGCGCGTGGGCATGCACGCTCATGGTCGGAGTACGTAGCGCTGGCACTACCCGAACCCTCTACGTTGGATTGGCGGCCGTCGCCTGTGTGGCCGTGATCGCGACGGCGCTCGTGGCGAGTGATCTCACGAGCGGCGCATCGTTGGCCGTGCTCGGCGCGGTCGCCGCGATCGGCTCGGTGACGGCATGGCAGGCTTTGGAAGCGGTGCCACTGCCACTGTTGTGGAAGCGAGCCCGCAGTCTTGAGGATGCCCGATCAGCGCTGCAACAGGTCGACTTTCATCGAGTGCTGGTGAATCTGAGAAACGCGGGCGAGAGCCGACCGATCGGACGGAGTCGGCGACCCGGGCGCTGGTTGTCGTGGTGGCGACTGTTTGCTCCCATCCGTCATGGCTTGCCGTGGTCGGGCCTACGCATCGCCGCCGGTGTAGGCGCTGGCGTGTTGCTGTTGCTCTCCGGCGATCTCGACCAGGGTTTCGTCCTCGCAGCATTTGGCGCTGTGTGGCTCCTTGTCGGCTACGAACTCACCCGGGCTCTTGCGTCAATCGTGGAGCACTCATCCTTTGACGTGCACTATCCCCGGAGCTCACTGCCGCTTATCGCCGGGCAGGTCCTCGTGACATTCGTGATCGGGGTGGCGTTGATTGTGCCCGTTACCGGTTGGTGGTTGCTGAACGATTCGATCGAGGGTCGCGCCGCGGCGATCGTCGCGTTCTCTGGAATCGTTGCCGGCGCGTTGCAGGCCCGACTGGGCTCCCCCGACACCGCACGGTTCGTGAACCAATTCAGCTTGCAAGGCGCCGCTGGCCTTCTGTGGGCCCGGGCCTTGGCGGCGCCGTTGTGGGTTGTGATCATCGTCGTGCTCGCATTCCACGGCTACGAACTGCAAACAAATGAGTTCTTGAGCGAAGCCCCAATTGAGGTCGCGCCGATCGCCCTCTCCGTTCTGCCTGCGGCCTTCATCGGCGTAGTCCTGGTTTGCATCAATCCACTTCGGAGCCTGACACGATGATCACCCTGACCAACCTCGAAAAGGGCTACTCGATCAAGAAGACGATCATCGAAGTTCCCGACATGACCTTTCACCGTGGCGACATGGTGGCGTTGGTCGGACCGAACGGTTCGGGCAAATCCACGCTGCTCACGATGATGACCGGCCTGCTCGATCCCACTCGAGGCACGATCACTATCGATGACCATGCACCGGGCTCCAGGCAAGCGAGGAAGCTGCTCAGCTTCGTACCGGACAAGCCAGCGCTCTTCGATGACCTCACGGTTGGCGAACAGATCGATTACGTCGCACGGGTGAACGGGCTGGACGAACCAAACGAAGTCAGCGAGCGATTGCTCGACGTGCTCGGGGTGCGAGATCTGTTGGATCGCTTTCCTCATTCGCTCAGCAAAGGTCAACGACAGAAGGCGAGCATCGTGGTGGCCACAGCCCGGCCCTTCGATGCCCTGCTGCTCGACGAACCAACGAGCGGGCTCGATACCGATTCGACGACCGGGCTGATTGGTCTTTTCGATGAGCTGGCCTCTGACGGCACACTCATCATTACGTGCACCCACCTCGGCGAGATGAGCGAGGCAGCGACCCGCGTGGCCCGAATCGTCGACGGCACCTTGATCGACGGCGAGGCGGGATATCACCGCGAGGGCGAAGCCGGCCCGCCCATCGATCAAGAGGAGTAGGCCTTCTTACCGCTCTGGGCCGTACCCCTGCGTCGGTCGTCAAGGCTCGGTGGCCGCTGAGTTCGCGATGGCGTCGATGGCGCAATTTCGTCCGGTGTGGCTGGCCGGGTGTGCCAGGTTGGCTTTCGGGCAGCGTCATCTAGCGGCGATCCCACTTTGCTATTCGCGTGTTGATCTGGCCCGCCGCTCTGCCGGCCGGGTCTTCGATCGGCTTCACTTCTGCGCGGACCTTTGGATTTCGACACCGAGCCCGAATCAGGAGGGGCCAGGTTCCGGAACAAGGTCAATTTCTGGTCGTGGATCCAGTGATGACACGGACTACACACCAGTGCCATTTCATCGATGTTGGTTTCACCGGCGACCGGGGCGTTAAAGGGGTCGAGGTGATGCGCCTCGCACCGAGAGGGGTCAGCGCCACACAGGACACAGCCATGGTCACGGGCGACCAACGCCTCGAACTGCGCAGGACTCGCGTAGCGGCGTGCTCGGCCGTACCAAAGGATCTGCCCACGTTGGTTGAACACGGTGCCGCCAACCATCGAGCCGCAGGCGTAGCGCTCGAGCACGCTATCGGGGAGATAGCCCTGACCGTTCAGGCTTGCGGCCCGGATTGCACCCTCGGCTTCGTCGTCGACAGTGAGGGCGACGTGGATCAGCGACCGCGCATGCGGCGCCCGAGACGAAGCCGGCGTGGTTCCGTCGTCTGTTTCTGGTGCAGCGGCAACACGACCGGCGGCTGGCTTCTGCATGATGAGCTCGTACGCGGCATCGAACAGCCGCTGTTGGTACGTCCGCGGGTGTTCGTGGTCGGGGACATCGCGGCCGCCATCGGACAGATACATCTGATGAGCACGCTGTTCGATTCGTTGCCACATTTCTTGGCGGTCTTCGTCGCTGCCGTGGAGTTCGATCGTGGAACAACCCGAAGAGATGTGGCGACCTTTGATCACCTTGCGGCGAGAGCGTTGCCGGTCGTAGCGGGATTGTGCGCCGTCTTCATTGCGACGTTCGAGCCACTTGTTCGTGACCTTGTGAGCGTCGTCTGGTTTTGATTCTTCGAGCTCTCGAATCAGAGCTTCGTCTTTGGCGGCGTCGCCACCAGACTCGGCGGCAGCTCGGGCGATGGCATCGACGTGGTCGGCACCCAAGCTTCCGTCGCCCAGTTTCTCGGCCAGGGTCGGGTTCTCCTTCACAGCATCTGCCCGCTTGGACAACTTCGAGGATTCCTTGCGTGAGCGGGTGCCACCAGCTGCGGCGCGTCTGGTTACCTCGCGGTCGGTGGCGCCTGCGGCTTTGAGCTCGGCAAGTGCGGCGGATTCGACCGCTGCGAACTCTCGCTGTGCTCGTTGAGCCAACCGGACCCGCACCCCTGCCTCGATTGCGTTGACATCGCCGACCAGGCCCAGAAGCACAGTGCCAGCGGCACGCACCTGTGCCTCAAGCGACTCATCTGTGGCGGCCTTTGCGCCAACTGTTGCCCGAACTCCGACCATAGAACAAGTGTACGAGTGGGGTGTGACAGTGAAGTTTTGAGCCGCAAACCTCCTCCGCTTGCGTCTTTAATGCCTTTCATATACTTTCATGTTATGCCGATTGTTCACATGCATTTGGAAGACGCAGGCAATCTCGTCAACGAATACAACAACACCGCGGGCGACATTCGCGAGCTGATCACATCGATCGCCCCGTTTCTCACGGACGCATATGCCCTGCTAGATATCCCCGGTGACCACACCGTCACCGGCCCACGGCCCGCCCTCAACACCTTGGCCAACGATCTTGTTGTTGAACGCGACGATGTTTCGTGGCGAGTCGATTTCATCCGCACCTTCGACGCACAACCACTCGGGGTTTCGGGTCGAGTTGCTGCAACGGTTCCCCGCAACATCGAGGCCGCATTCCGACAAGCAGGACTCACCGACCAACAAGCCGCAATCGCCCAAGACCTCATCGACAACGGCGCCTCATTCACCGACGCTGTTGCCGCCGCACAAACCGACAACCCGCAATCCACCCTCGACGCAATCAAGCTCGCAGCGCTCAACGAACAAATCGACAACTGGGACGACAACGACAACTGGGCCGGCCTCGACGAACTGCTCACCCAACAACGAGCACTCATCAACAAACTCACCAACGGCGCCGAACCAAACGAAGTCGACCACAACATCGTCGTGCTCGCTGCGCTCAACAACCTCACCTATGAAGAGACTCTCTTCTCGGTCACCACGGCCAACATTGACGCTCTCACGGTCCAGATCGAGAACTGGTCTGGCACCGACAACGACCCCATCCTCGATCAACTCGTCCGTGACCGCGACGAACAAATCGCCATACTGACCGAAGGCGACGAAGAACTGGCCCAACGCATGCGCAGCAGCCTCGGCGAAGGCATGACGGCAGCCCAAGCATCCCTCGACCTCGTTGCCCATATCGAGACACAAGCACGCATCGACGCAGTCGCCGCCGAGCAGGGCATCAGCGCTGGCGAAGCCGAAGCACTACTCGCCGAGATCGACGAACAGTTCGCCCTACTCATTTCTGACGGCCTCGAAGGAGAGGAGCTCGAAGCGGCGACTGGGGTCCTCTACATGGCCACGATGCAAGGCTTTGAGTTCAGCGACATCAAAGCCATCGTCGAAAGCCAAGACGTCGACTTCCAAACCGCAGCGCAGATCAACGCCAACGCCCAGATCTACGGCATGACCAGTGACGAATACATGGCGATAGTCGGCTTCGACGAGCACTTCGACACCTTCGACGGCGCATACCGAGGCGCATACGGCATGGAGCACAGCGGGTACACCAACGGCAAGGTCAAGATCTCGAACCTCGAATATGTCGTCAACAACCCCGACATCTACACCACCGCCGAGGTCGCAACCGCCCAAGCGCTGCTCGACCAACCACAACTACTGAACCGGATAGACACCGCAGCAGGCAACGGCGACCTGTTCGCCAACGATGACTTCTTCGGCAGCACCCTCGCCGACGACCACGAATACTCCCGAACCGATCTGGCCATGTTCGGCGCGAAACAAAAGGCGTTCGCTCAACTCAACGACCGCCAAGACCAGATCGATATTGCCGCCCAAGGCGGCGCGATCGACGGGCATCTATCCAAGAGCGACTACGAAACGTTCCTTTCCGAGAACCACGCTCAGCTCAGCCAACACGAAATCGCAGCGCTCGAAACCGTCATCAGCGGGAACCTCTACGACCAGACCTGGTGGGAAGAAAACAAGAACAGCCTGGCCATGGCCAGTGCCCTGGTTGGTGCAAGTCTCTTCGTCGTCGCAACCGGCGGAGCCGGAAGCATCGTCGTCGCCGGACTCATCGGCGCCGCCGCAGCCGGAGGCACAACCGCCGCCATCAACCTCAGCTCGGACAACCTCGACTGGCACGAAGACCTTGCCTGGAACACCATCAACGGCGGCCTCATCGGCCTCGGCACCGGACACGCCGCAAATTCCCTAGTAACACTACGAACCGGAGCGGCATCCAGCTCCCGACTGCTCACCGCCACAGAACTCACCGCCGAAGCCACCGGCACCATCGCATCGGGCGCCTTCGACCCAGCACTCGCACTCGTCCTCGACGAGGGCACCCTCGGCGACGTCCGAACCGTCAGCACAGTCATCGCCGGCGTCACCGGAGTCGGCGCCATCGGCGCAGGCGGAGTCCGATGGATCAACGGCAGAAGAGTCATCGACCCGCCTGCTGGATCGAACCAACTGTCGCTATTCGACCCCAACGTCGCCCGACCAGGACAACAAGCTCTCTTCGACCCTGCACCATTCAACGCCACCCGAGTCGAAGTGCCTCACTTACCGCCCGCGCGGATTCCGGGCCAGCAGACTCTTCCACTTCTTTCGGAGTCAGTCGCTCTTCAGCCTGGGAAATTTCCCGGCAACGCAGACGAGATGACCGAACTGCTAGGTGTGCCAGGTGTAAGCACAACGACAATCCAAGGAACCTCTCGTACGAGATGGCAGGTGAGTGAAACTGTTCGAATAACAATGGAAAGTCATCCCGAAGGTCTTCTACCTGGACAAGTGGGATGGAACCCTCGTCACCATGGTGTGCACTATCACGTCCAAATTCGTCCAGATGCGTCTACAGGATGGAATAATAACGCTGTGATCAAAGTGAGGCCGCCTGGCTACACACCCGGATCAGGAACCGGCTTTATTCCGGGGGAGAACTTTCCAAGATGACCTCGACAGATGTGCTGAAGGCCTTCGGAGATGCGTACCTCACTGTTTACCGAAAATCGTTTGATCGAATTGAAATCGACATTCGGCTCTGGGATGAAACTGTCGCGCAAATAGTTGCCGAGCAAGTCGGCTCTGTTGAAGACAGTGGAACTTGGGAGTGCGAAGGACTTGTCCGATTGTCTGCCGCCGACGGGCATCCACGCTTCGCCATCGTAGACACAGAGCAAAATCCGACGCTCCGCTTTGAGGCTGGCCGCATTTCGTACATCAACCCAGACGGGTCTACCGACTCGCTTTTTTCAGTCTGACAAATTCGACCAAGAAAACGGCATAGGCACAACCGTTCCCGATCAGATCTGGTCTACCGAAGACCTCCAAGTCATCATCGCCAACGAAAACGGCTACTACACACCCGAACAAGTCACCCACGCCCAAACCGTGCTCGCCATGGTCAACAGCTCCCCCGAAGCTCGCGAAGCCCTTGGCATCACCGAATCCGGCGGCGGCTGGGCCTGGGACGACATCGGCCACATCACCCTCGATGTACTGGGATTGTTCCCCGTCGTAGGCAACGCAGCCGACGGCATCAACGCCACGTGGTACGCAGCCGAAGGCGACTATCTCAACGCCGCACTCTCGTCCATGGCCCTGCTTCCCGGCATCGGACAAGCAGTCACTCTCGCTGGAGGCTCGGTCAGAGCAGCCCTGCGCGGCGTCCCCTTCGGCAGCCTCGACGAAGCACTCGTCGCCGTACGGGAGTTCCTCGAGAACTTGGGGATCCTGGGCCGAAACAGTGACGGAGCGTCGGTCCTGCGACAAAGCGATGAGCTCCCGGTCGTGCGGGAACATCCGAGTGGTCCGACAAGGGGCGACGTGAAGTACGACGAATTCGGTACGGCCGTAAGTGTTGACTCAGCCAAGCTGTTCGAGAACACCAACACGACGGGCAACCGAATACTCGATGACGTCGCCGTGCAAGACGAGATGGCCGAAGCCTGGAAGGACTCCGTAACCCACCTCGGAGAAAGAGAGAACGGCGGATGGCTCATTCAGAACGCAGACGGTTCTCATAGCGTTCAGAGATGGCCAGAGGGAGATCCGGCTCAGATCGGGGTCCCAGAGGATGTCCCCGAAAACGCTGTGGGAGCGTTCCATACGCACCCCAATCGAGTAGGCACCTCCGGTCCGAGTCGCGCTGACATTCGAGCCGTGCAGGCAAATCCAGAAATCGCACCTCACTACATCGTCTCGCATGACGGCGTTTGGGTAATCGATGCCAGCGGTAACGCAGTTCTTCTGGGATAGACAGGAAACGTATGGATGACAAGACAGCTGTCGAAATAGCGAACACCTATGTTGCGAGCGCGGGTTTCTCAACGGAGGGCCTTAGGGCAAACGTCGAGAACCCCTCAAACCGGGAGGTCGAAATCGCCTTTTCCCCTGACGCGCCGGAGCAAAGTCTCGGAGAACATACGGTGTTCATTGGCCCATATGGCGACTTCCTTGGGCTACTGCTGCCCGACGGAACCAAAGCACCCCGGCCACAAGAGTCTGAAATCTCGACTGATTACAACGAAGATCCCATCGACAGTGCAATCCGTTTCCTACAGGCGCATGGCATCGATACAAAGAGTCTGAGACCTCGACTAGTTGAACCGACTCGGTTAGTGACGGTTTGGTACGACCGCGATACGGAAGAGCTCGTGATGGGCGGCTGGTTCACAGTCTTTTTGACCGAAACCGGTATGGTTCTCCACCTTCAAGAAGATCAATAGAACCAATACCCAAATACGGTGATACCTGATGTGGCCTAACGGTCCGATCGGCTGGCACCGCAACAGGATTCAGTCTTCGAGATTGCGATTGGGTTCGCGTCCTCGAGCCACAGCGAAAGACCACCGAGATCGTGGCAAGCAAGGCCGCGCAAGGATCTTTCTGTCCTTAGATGGCGAATCAACTGCCAGCTTCTCCGTCGGAGAGGGCGAAGCACTGGAGAGCTGAGGGTCACAGCGATTTACTTCAAACCATATTTGGTTCCCACCAAAATTCATGACAGACCTTTCTGCATGGGACACACATGATTGGACTCCGTTGATGTCCGGCGGCCCTCACCAAGGACTTCTTAGCCTCCGACGCCTAAGGCTCGACCAAGGATTTGTCCCCCAAAAGTGACCGTATAGGTATCAAACGGGGGACAGATCTTGGAATTTCGCAGTTAGCACGACACGGCCGTCTGATCCCGGGCGAAAACGCCGAGAATGGGATGGTGAAGAGGATTGTGTTTGCGGGCCGACCGTACTTGGTGCCCATCGGTGTGTTTGACCCGCACAAGCACGAGTCGGGGCTACTCGTGGCCGAGCACATTGAGGCCACTGCGGCTGATTGGGCCGGGCAGCGGGTGCTCGAGCTCGGGACCGGGTGCGGCTTGATAGCGGGAGCGCTTCACGATGCGGGTGCCGAAGTGGTGGCGAGCGACATCTCACGTTTCGCGATCGAAGCGGCGAAGGGCAACCTCGCACAAACGTCGGTCGACGTGCGCCGGGGCGATCTCTTCGAAGCGGTCCGTGGCGAGAAATTCGACACGGTCGTGATGAACCCTCCCTACGAAGTCGGCTGGAGTTTGCGACCCCGCTACCGGTCCCCCGACGTGCTCGAACGCGTCGCCGCTGAGTGGTCCAACTTCGCCGACCGACTCGTACTCGCCTTTCCGATCGATAGCGCCGAACTGCTCGACGAGATCGGGTTCGACCTTCACCTCACCGCCCGCCTGAAATCGTCAGGCCGAGAGCTCGGCATCTTTTCCTCAGCGAGCGCCTAACCAGCGTCGCCTCAAAAGATTTGTCCCCCAAAAAGTACCGTATAGGTATCAAACGGGGGACAGATCTCAGGTGGCGATGGCGCCGCCTATGACGGTGGCGTCGGGGCCGTCGCCTTCGTAGAAGACGACGCTCTGACCCGGTGCAATGCGGTCTCGAGGTTCGGCCCACACGACTCGGTCGGCGTGGACCTCGGCTTCCAAGGCGACTCCGTGGGCGCTGGCTTGGACTCGCGCAGAACCGGTGAACGAGTCGTCGGCCCACACCGGGTTGATGAAGCCGGTCTCCTCGACTTGCAGAGAACGCCGCGGCCCGATGGTCACGACCGATTCGCGCAGGTCGACATCGACGACGAAGTTCGGTTCGCTCATACCCGATACGTTCAGGCCCTTGCGTTGGCCGATGGTCACGAGTTCGGTGGCGGGTACCGAGCCGACTTCTGTGCCGTCTTCGGTGACGATGACACCTGGGGTCAGCCCACCGCGAGCACCGAGGAACTTCTCCCGTCCGCCATCCTTGGTGATGAAGCACACGTCTTGGCTGTCGGGCTTTGCGGCGGTCAACAAGCCTCGCCGCTGCGCCTCGGCCCGCAGGTCGGGCTTGTGCCAGCCGCCGACCGGGAGCGCCAAGCGAGAAAGTACGTCCTGGCCGAGCATGTGCAGCACGTAGCTCTGATCCTTCAGCGGATCGATGCTGCGCTGCATGCGGTGGGTGCCGTCGGCCAGCTCGGTCACGCGTGCGTAGTGGCCGGTCGCGATTCGGTCGAAGCCGAGCACCGACGCACGGTCGAAGAACAGGTCGAACTTGATGTGGCGGTTGCATTCGATGCACGGGTTTGGTGTGCCGCCGGTGCGGTGGGTGTCGACGAACGGCGCAACGACGTGTTCGTTGAACTCGTCGCCGAAGTTGAAGACGTGATGTTCGATGCCGAGTTGGTTGGCGACCCAGCGGGCGTCGTCGACATCGGACACCGAACAGCAACCCGAATCCGATTCACCGCCCCACAACTTCATGGTTACGCCGACGACTTCGAAGCCCGCATCGACGAGCAAGGCGGCAGCTACCGAGGAGTCGACTCCGCCGGACATGCCCACGAGCACTCGCTCGGTCATCGTGTGCCTCCTTGGAGTTGCGCTACGGCTTGCGGAATTTCGGCCAGCGCGACGTCGATGTCTTCGTCGGTCGTGGACCATCCAAGCGAGAGCCGCAGCGGAGCGCAACCCGACGTGTCGAGGTTCATGGCCGACAGCACATGTGATGCTCCTTGCGCGCCGCTGGCACACGAGGATGCAGCCGAGCAGGCAACGTCTTGTTGGTCGAGCAGAAACAGCAACGGCTCGCTCTGCACACCGGGGACGAGCACGTGGACGATCCCAGGCACCCTTACCTCACGTGGCACCGTCGACTTCAGCCCGTCGATCGAGGACGTCAGCCCCGCCAACAAACGCTCGGCGAGTCGATCGATGCGCGCGAGCCGTTCGTCTCGGTCATCGAGTGATGCTTGCACTGCCGCGGCGAATCCAACGATGCCTGCAACGTTTTGAGTTCCCGCCCGACGTTCGCGTTCTTGCCCTCCACCGACGAGCAACGGTTCGGGCATCGAGCCGTCGCGCACCGCGACAGCGCCTACGCCTTGCGGGCCGCCAAGTTTGTGACCGGTCACCGACAACATGTCGACCCCGTCGGTTGCCGCAGCCAAGTCGAGCCACGGCAGGGCTTGCACAGCATCGGAATGCACGAGAGCAGATGGGGCAATCTCGTGAACCGCACTTGCGATCTCCGCGATTGGCTGCATGACACCCAGTTCGTTGTTGACCGCCATCACCGAAACCACCTCGGTGTGTTCGTTCACGTGCGATAGCACCGCATCGGCGCTCACCACACCGTGTTCGTCGGCGCCGACTACAGCCGCGCCAAGTGCTTGTGCCGGTTCGAGGATCGCGGGGTGTTCAGTCGCGCCGACCACAACGGTTCCCGGAGCGTGTCCACGACCGATCGCCAGGTTGTCAGACTCGGTGCCCCCGCCGGTGAAAACGATCTCCCCACGGGCAAACCCGGTCGCCTCGGCAATAACCGAGCGAGCATCATCGAGGGCCTGCCGGGCGCGTCTCCCCCGCCGATGCGCAGCCGTGGGATTGGCATGGCGCTCGGTAAACCACGGCATCATCGCGTCCAACGCCTCAGGGCGCAGGGGCGACGACGCTGCATGGTCGAGGTACGCGGACATACCCCCAGGCTAGAACCCAGAGAATTTCCTGCCTCGCCGGCGCTACTCGATAGCCAGCTGAGCGAGCCCACCTTCACGAGACTGATGCGCGGCCATCACTGCTACGAGGTATGGCTCCGGCGTCAGTCCGAACAGCGACAGGTCGTGGCCCAGGGTCCGGGCAACGTTTACCGCCAGGCGCCCACCGAGATGCACTCGTGCTGGCTGAGACAACGTGCCAACCCGCAACAGGAACGACCGGACGATTCGTTCTTGGTCGGGGCGCAGCTTCGCAGTATCGAGCCCGGCGACGATTTCTTCGGTTCCCATGGGCGGGGTGAAAGCCACGGCCGGGTAGTGGGGCGCCGATTTAGGGTCTCGGATCACGAACGTTCCTGCGGCAAGATCACCAAGACGCTGCGACCGCTTGCTCACCAGCGACGAAACCAGCGCCACCGCCCCAAAGCTGACAAGGATGTCGATGATCTGAAAGATCGACCGAATGAACGCCTCACGAAACCCAACCGGGCCCGCTTCGAGCGTCACGACTCGCAGGCCGACCGCCCACTTGCCAATGGTGCGTCCGCGAAAGAATGTCTCCGACGCGATCGGATAGCCAAAGATCAGGAGGAAACCCCCGATCAGCTGAAGCACGAGGCCGACCGTCCCGCTCAGTAGAGAGATCAGTCCGAACAGTCCCGAACCAACAGCGAGCAGCACCGCTATATCGAGACCTCGGGCCAAGCCGCGATAGCCAACACCGGCCGTCTCGAGATCAAGGATCACCCCTTGGGGCGTGACGATGCCGCGTCCGGCGTTAACAGCCGCCGTCACGTACCGAAGTCCCAGGTGCTCATAGACCCCACGGTAGGCCGAGTACCCTAGACAATGTGCGCACCATCGACAGCTACGTGCTCCAACACACCCAGGAGTGGCTTCGCCTTGAGGAACTCGTTGCTCTGACCGAGCGGCGTTCGAAGAAACTCAGCGGTGAAGAACTCGATGAGTTGTTGTTTCGCTACCAACGCGTTTCGGCTCACCTCTCCCACGTGCGCAGCACGTTTCAGGATCCCGAGGTCACCGCTCGGTTGACGAGCATCGTGGCTCGTGCACGCGCTGCGATCTATGGCAATCAGGCGAAGAGTTCCGGCGCTATCCGCACGTTCTTCGCCTCCACGTTTCCCGCGGCCGTGTGGACCGCGCGCCGGTTCATCGCGGTCTCTGCCCTCGCGTTCTTTGTTCCCGCGCTCATCGTTGGCGTGTGGCTCGCAAACTCCCCAGCGGCAATCGAAGCCTCTGCACCCGAGGCGTTGCGAGAGGCCTACATCGCCGAGGATTTCGAGGCGTACTATTCGTCGGCTCCCGCAGCTGAGTTCTCGACCCAGGTGCTCGTCAACAACATCCAGGTGTCGTTCCTAGCCTTCGTGAGCGGGATTGCATGGGGCGTGCCCACCATCCTTGTTCTGATGTTCAACGGCGCCAACGTCGGGATTCCGGCAGGGCTCTTCCACGACGCAGGAGAGGCATCGCGTTTTTGGGGACTGATTTTGCCCCATGGGCTTCTGGAGATCACGGCAATTCTCGTGGCCGGGGGCGCGGGCATTCGCATGGGGTGGGCCCTGATCGTCCCCGGAGACAAGACCCGCGTCGGATCGCTCGTCGCCGAAGCCCAACGTGCCGTGTCGATCGTTATTGGGCTGGTGATCGTGTTCATCATCGCCGGACTGATCGAAGGGTTCGTCACCCCGTCGCCACTCGACACCTGGGCCCGGGTCTCGATCGGCGCAGCAGCCTTCGTCGCCTTCTGGGCATACGTCGTGGGCCTCGGCCCAACCGCGGTCCGCCGCGGCTACACCGGATCGATATCGGACGACGCACGCCTGCGCGACCGTCTCACCACACAAGCCCTCGCAGAGCAAGCTCTCTGAGCCGAACGCCGCTGCTAGGGAGAACCTGCCGCTGCCGATCAGCCCCTGGAAACCGTGATCGAAACTTGGCGCTAGCCAATTGAGATCACACCGCTAACACCTGTGATGTGGAGTTGATCGCGCTGAAGCGGTCGGCGAGTGCGGCAAGCGACGAGCGGTGGAGATCCGCAGCCGCAATCGCTTCTCCCCCGTCGGTGGCAGGCAGCGACCTGGTGGCGGTTGCGTCGGATACGACCGTTGTTTCATAGCCCAGATCAAGGGCAGCACGAGCCGTTGAGCTCACACACATGTGCGTCATGAAGCCGCAGATGATCAGGTGCGGCCTGCCGATCTCGGCCAGGTGATTCTGCAGTTCGGTGTGGCGAAACGCGTTCGGAAGGCCCTTCCCTATAACCGCCTCGCCCTCGAGCGGCGCGACCTGTTCGATGATGCGTCCTCCCTTGGCCGGATCGAACGCTCGCCCCTCTGACCCTTCGTGGGCAATGTGGACGATCTCAGCGCCGTCCTTGCGCCCCTTCAGCAGCAGCGCCGTGATGTTGTCGAGCGCCGGTTGCAAGCCATCGAGGGCGAGCGCGCCCTCGTCGCTGTATTCCATCTGCGCATCGATCACGATCAACACGGCATCATTCATGGGCCCGTACCGGGGCGGCAGACCCGCTGCGGCCCGAAGAGTGAACGGCTCAGTGTCAGAAGTCATCATGCAATTCTATGGAGACAACAAGATTCCGGCCTCGACCGTCGCACCATCAGCAGTAAACCGTCGAGTCACCAACCTCGAACTCCACCAACGTCTCCCTATGCGGCCACGCAGCCAGAACCTGACGAGCACCCGACTCACCTGGGGGCACCTGGTATCGACACATCACTCGTTCGAACCATGGGTTACCCTTGGCATGGTGGATCGCATTGCCAAAGTAGTGACGAAACGTCGAATGGACACAGACGACACGTCATGGGTCGACTACTGGCGCACCCGCCCAGTCGCCGAGCGACTAGCGATGGCGACCGAGCTCAGCAAGGAGTGCGTAGATGGAGATCCTCGACAAGGACTTCGTCGAGTTCATCGAGTGTTGCGTCAACCGTGAGGTCAAATTCCTCGTAGTCGGGGGTTACGCGCTAGCTGCTCACGGCCACCCCCGCGCAACGAAGGACCTCGACCTGTGGGTCCTCATCGAGCCAACCAACGCAG
Organism: uncultured Acidimicrobiales bacterium; assembly: GCA_964441145.1. Classification (GTDB taxonomy): domain Bacteria; phylum Actinomycetota; class Acidimicrobiia; order Acidimicrobiales; family SHLQ01; genus SHLQ01. Next base: position 2,865 of record CAYTUB010000011.1, on the reverse strand, counting down.
ACAGACTCGTCGCTGCCCTTGGGGACTTCGGCATGGATTCGGTCGGTCTTTCGCAATCTGATTTCTTGGAACCGGGCATGATCGTTCAGCTCGGCTACCCGCCCGTGCGCATAGATCTTCTTACTTCGGCAACTGGCGTCATCTTTGAGGACTGTCGGGAACGACGGGTAGGGATCGGCGTCGGCAGCGTCGAAGCTGGGTTTATCTCGTACGTCGACCTGATTGCGAACAAGCGGGCGAGCGGCCGACCGCAGGATCTCGTCGACGTCGAAGTGCTCGAGCGAGAGCTACCGTAACTCCTTGATTGCTGCGGGTCGGTTGGCGGCCCCGGCGATAGGAAGCGTGACCTCGAAAGCCTGACCATCCGCAGCAAGGCCACGTCCGATAATGAAGCAAAGCGGCCCTTCGAGCCACGGGGTTCCGGGCGGCGAGATGGTAGGTCGATCGTTAGATCAAACGCTGGCGCTACATGAGCCGTGTCCCACAACAGCGTTCCGGCCTCGACCGTCGCACCATCAGCAGTGAGCAACAGATCACCGGCATCAATGTGCTGAGTCTCCTGCCACGCCTGATCCGAGACATTCCAAAACTCGTGATCCTCAGTCGTCGTAACCGTCGAGTCGCCAACCTCGAACTCGACCAACGTGTCAGTGTGTGGCCACGTCGCTAGAACCTCACGAGCACCCGACACACCCGACTCCGGGTCATGAGCAAACACGATGTCGCCGACCACAACGTCAGCAATTGCGATCGCCGTACCGTCCGCTAGCAACACCTCAGTATCGGCGCTGAACGACCGCAAGGCTGTGCAAGCAACCGGGAGGTCGTTGTCGTTGTCACCGTTGCTGCCGTCATTACCATCGCCGTTGTTGTTGTTCCCACCACGGTCATTGCGATCGATGAAATCATCGACGAGTTGGAACAACCGGGGAAACCTTTGGGCCAGGTTGGTGGCTAAAGACGGCCCTTGGCTTTGACGTCGAGGTAGTGGTCCATCAGGCGGGCGGCGAGCTTGCCGGGGACCGCGTCGATCACGGTGGCACCTGCGTGGCGCAGGCTGGCGATTGCGCGTTGACGTTCGATGATCGAGGCACGCGCTGCTGCGTGCCGATGTGCCTGTTCGGCCGTCACCGGCGATTCGGTGGCCCAGCGCTCCACTTCGGGGTCTCGCACCGTGGCGATGACGACGATGTGGCTCTTGGTAAGTAGTGGCAATGCAGGCAGCAAGAACTCGCCGATTGTCTGCTCAACGAGCTCGGTGTGGATGACCAACATCGTGCGCCGCGAGAACCGCAGCAGGGTCTCGGTGAAGGCACCTCGGTAGTCGCTCTCGGCAAGCTCGGGTTCGATATCGAACATGGCGTTGATCACGCGGTTGAGCTGAGTCGAACGTGCCGATGCCGCAACCGAGACTCGAACGTCGGTGTCGAACACCAACAACCCGGTGCGATCGCCGAGCCCCGTCGACACGGTCGTCAACGCCATGATGGCATCCATGGCGTGCTCGGCCCGTGGGACGTCAGCGACCTGGCCGGCCATCAACCTTCCGTTGTCCAACACGTTGATCACGGTCTGGTTCCGCTCGGTGCGAAACGTGCGCACGATCATCCGGTTCGCACGGGCGGTCGCCGACCAATCGATACGCCGGAACTCATCGTCGATCGTGAAATCGCGCAGCTGCTCAAATTCGCTTCCGCCACCACGACGGCGAGCCGAACGCGTCCCAAGCTCGAGTCGACTGCGACGAACGCGCAGTTCGGCCTCGGCCCGACTGGGGAACCGCGGGAAGACCCGAAGGTCGGTGGGAACCCAACGGGTTTGTTGCCGTCCGCTAAAGCCCAACGGCCCGAGCGTGCGCACCACGAGCTCAGCGATCTCAAAGCGACCACGTCGCAGCGGCACGAGCTCGGTCTCAACGGTTGCGGTAAGCCCAGGCGACAGCCGTAGCTGGGCTCGCCGGTCCCGGGGCGACAACGACGGCGCAATCCCATCGGAGAACCCCACAGACGTCGTGCGGTCCGAACCGTTGTGCACCACCCACGACATGGTGCCGCTACGGCCAAGGGTGATCGAGTTCGGCAGCTTTCGGCGTAGACCGATCTGTGATGGCGGGACGCTGAGGAGCCAGTCGATCAACAACACCACGAGCACGATGATCCCCACCCCAGCAAGGGCGAGCCACGGTGTATCGCCGAAGAGCAAAATTGCTGGCGACAGCAGCGCCGCAAAGAGCGCAAGGCGGGGTTGGATGATCATTGAAGGGGTTAGCGCGGGACCGGCACTGAACCGAGGAGGCCGTCGAGCACGATGTCGGGCGTGACACCTTCGAGTTCCGCTTCGGGCTGGACTTGCAACCGGTGTCGCAACCCGGGCTTGGCCACCATCTTGACGTCGTCGGGGGTCACGAAACTTCGACCCGACATCCACGCCCAGGCCTTCGACAATCCCAGCATCGCCACGCCACCACGAGGCGAGACGCCAAGGTCGACCACAGGCGAGGTACGGGTGGCTCGAACAATGTCGGTGATGTAGCCGAGGATCGCGTCCTCGACCTGCACGTCGCGTACTGCGGCGCGTGCGGCTGCGAGGTCAGCGGGCGTCGCTACGGCTTGGACACCGTTGGCCGTGACTTCGTGCAGGCTGAGCCCCGTGTGGTGCCGGGCGAGGATGCTCTGCTCGGAGTCGCGCTCGGGATATCCCACGTAGATCTTGGCCAAGAAGCGGTCGAGCTGCGACTCGGGCAGCGGGTAGGTGCCTTCGTACTCGACGGGGTTCTGGGTGGCGATCACCATGAATGGGTCGGGAAAAGGACGGGCTTCACCGGCAACCGTCGTCTGACGCTCCTCCATGACCTCGAGCAGAGCG